>JAISEB010000248.1 GCA_031264395.1 Treponema sp.
CGTCCGCGCCGTCTATAGAGGGCGACTATCATTTACAGGGAGGCAGTCCCGTTATCAACAAGGGCAGTAACAGCTTTTACAACCCGGGGCTGATGCCCAACCTTTCCGCCATTACCACCGACTGCGGCGGTAACCCGCGCTGTAAGGGCGCCGCGGTGGACATGGGGGCATACGAGTTTCAGTAAAATAAGGTGACAGGCACCGGTTTGGGGGGTAGGGCGAGACCCGCATAGCGGGGCTCGCCCGCAGGGGGGCCGGACGCTATGGCGGCTGTATGCCGCCGGCGGTATGGAAACAGGTCCCCCTTAATTTTTTTCAAAGGGGTCGTTTTAAACCAACACGGACAAAATACAAATTTGAAACTGAAAGCCCGTTTTTGTCCGTTTTGTCCGTGAAAGTCCGTGGTTAAATTCTTCCTTCTTCTACTTTTTCGACTTCTTCGACCTTGTGGTAAATCTTTTCTTCGGCCCCGTTCCGTCAGGGCGGCGCGCAGAGCAGGGGGAGGTCGGCAAGGCTGTCTATAATGTACGAAGGCCGGAGGCGGGCGGAAGCGGGCGCGCCTTCTTCTTCCCGCAGCCTGAGGGATCTGCCGTCCCCGGCAAAAAGGGCCGCCGCGAAACCCGCGCCAAGGGCGGCGGCAACGTCGTTGCGCATGTCGTTTCCCAGGCAGAGGCAGCGTTCCGCCGGAATGCCCATGGCGGCAAGCCGTCCGGCGGCGGCGGCAAAAAGGCGCGGCGAAGGTTTGGCCTCGCCGAATTCAAAAGAGTAAAAAAGCAGTCCGGGATCAAAACCAAGTTCATCCGGCGGGCCGCCGAAAAAGGCGTCAAACAAAAGGGGCGTAAAAAACTGCGCGTTGGAGACGATCCCCAGGACAAGGCCCGATTCGGCAAGCCGGGCTATGGCGCCGCGTGCGCCGGGCATGGGAAAAACGGGGTTTACCGCAAGCTCATAGCGGAGGGCCAGCTCGCGGGCGCGCCGCGCCGTGGATGCCCCGCGCGCCGCGCCCTCTTCCTCAAGGAAACGGGCCCAGATTTCTTCAACACGCAGCTCGGGGTAATCCGTTTTAAGGCGGAGTTCCTCCAGCAGCCCGGCCACGCTCCGGCGAAAATACGCGCGGAGATCTGTCCCGGTGCGGCCGGGGGCGAAGGAGGCGGCCAGTTTATCAAGGGCCCGCGTTCCCCCCGGAGTTTCCGCTTCCTTTCCGGGAGATCCCGCGGGATCTCCCGCAGGATCTCCCGCGGCGGAACAGAAGAGGGTACCGTACACGTCAAAAAGGACGGCCCCGAAAGCCGGGGAAGAAGAGCCTTCGCCGGAAGAAGGGCCGCCTTCCCGGCGTGAACGCCCGCCGCGCCCGCGCGCCGCTTTCCACACCGTCCAGCCCGGAGGCAGGGGCGGCGGCTTTACGGGCTCAATGATCGCGGAATTTTCCCTTATAATGGCGGCGAACGGCGCGGGGGGCGGTTCATCCATTGCCGGTTCCGATAAGGGAAAACCGCAGGGGATCAAGGTAGAGGTCCAGAAGCATCTGTTTTGACAATTTTTGAACAACAGGATGATCCGGTACGGAACGGCAGGTATCAAGCAGAATGCGCGAAACACGCTCCCCGCTGTACATTCTTTCGACAACTTCCCTGTTGTACTCGATGAAAGATCCGTCGTCCTCTCCGGCAAGTTCGGCGAGGAAGGGGTTAAGGGAGACGATATCCCGCCTGGCCTCCTTGTTGAAAAACAGGATGCGTATCACCGACTCCTGTGTCTCCTCGTCCATACGGCCAAAATCGACGGTCCCGGACGCCGCGAATTCTTCCTTCATCATGTGTTCCAGGCGGAGCGGCATTTCAAGGCCGAACGCGGCGTACACCCCTTCAAGGGCCTTCTCCATTTTGCCGGAAAGGGAATGGACCGAAATATACTCAAGGGGAATCCGTATGGATGAATAGAGGGAATCAAAGTGAAGGCCGGACCCCTCAAAATCCTCGCAGACATAATCAATGCGCCGGCCCGAGAGGGAGCGGCCCGCGGTCCAGGGCTCCAGAAAGGTAAAACCGAAACCTTCTTTTACGGAAGTGGTAATGATGCGGCAGGAACTGCCATAAAGTTCGGCAAGGGAATGTGTGAGGCCGGCGCCGAATTCAACGGGAAGCTCCAGATCGCCGGCAAAACGCATCCAGCGCAGCCATGGGCCTTCGCTGCCGCCGGGCGGGGGAAGGGTAACCGTCACGGTTTTTCCCCTGGGAATAAAAAGGGAAAGAAGCAGGGCCTCGCCCAGGTTTTTCCGCCTGATGCCCCTTACCGGATAAAGATAACGGGTCCGTTCGAGGCCGCCGGCCGCCGTGACGGGGTTGACCTCGTTGGGAAGAAGGTGCAGCCCCTCGGGTTTAAGGCCGGCCCGGTGCAGGCACGCGTAATCCCTGCTGTTGATCACGGCGTAATGGCAGTTTTCGGGGTATTCGATTCCGCCTGTGTACACATCGGGCCTGAAATCTTCCGCGAAATCGTGGTTTTGAAGGAGCAGCGGAAATCCCCGCGCGGCAAGGAACCGCAGGGCGGGAAGCAACCGGGAATTTTTCCGAATAAGGGGATTATGGACATGGATGACGTCCGCCCCGCCCTTCCAGCGCGCCTCTATGCTTCTGAGGATGGCCCCGGCAAGTTTTTCGCCCTCTTCCGGCGTTGAACTTTCCGCTCCCGGAGCATCATAGGCCAGACCCTCCACAACGGCGCAGGGGAAATCCCCGGCGCATTCGGCGTCTTCGGCCCCGGAACCGCCGGGCGCCTCGCCGGAAACGGCAAGGACCTCTTCCCCCGCCCCAAGGAAAGCGCGGGCCTGGTTACGCAGCACCGATGTAACCCCGCCTCGGCGGAGGTGATAATGAACCAGGGCGATACGCACAATTCCCCCCTCGTTTCAATTATAGGACTCCAAACCCTTGCATTCTACCCTCTATGTAGTGTATTCTATAAAAAACCTCCGCTATCTGTAATGGGACTTAAAGGATTTGGGATCATGAAAATCGAAAGGCTGTTCACCGAAGAAAACGCGGGACCGTACCGCGGCATTGTCTGGGAAAAAAGAAAGAGCGAAATTCGCGGTTCCGGCGGGGAAGTGATCTTTTCCGAAGATACGGTAATAGTCCCCTCGTTCTGGAGCCAGATAGCGGCGGACATTATTGCCCAGAAGTACTTCCGCAAGGCGGGCGTTCCGGCGGACAAAATATACGAATGGAAGAAACGGGCCGGGAAGGAAGGCGGGGAAATCCTTCCCGGGGAAGCCCTGCCCGAAGACGGCGCGGAGCATGACGCGCGGCAGGTTTTTCACCGCCTTGCCTTTACCTGGACGGATTGGGGCCTTAAAAACGGCTACTTCGACAGCGAAGAAGACGCGGGGATCTTTTATGACGAAACCTGCTGTATGCTGGCCCGCCAGGTTGCCGCCCCCAACAGCCCCCAGTGGTTCAACACGGGGCTTTACGCGGTGTACGGCATAGACGGCCCCGCCCAGGGCCACTACTACTTCGATCCCGCGGCGGGCGAGGTAAAGAAGTCCGATTCCGCCTACAGGCGGCCGCAGCCGCACGCGTGCCTTCCCTGGCATGCGCCTGTCGGCACTCCGGAAGGCCCGGTTCCCATCGGAAAGCTTGTGGAAGAAAACCGCACGGGGACAAGGGTGTACGATAAAGACGGGATCACCGAAATTACCGCGGTGCATGACAGCGGCGTAAAACCCGTGATCCGCGTGATCCTTGAAAACGGCGCGGCGCTTGAGGCAACGGAGGATCATCCTGTTCTGGTTTACAAACCCGGCGCGGAGGGCGGCCTTTCCGGAAAAAAAGATACCGGCAGTCCCTGCGTGGGAGACGGCGCCGAATGGGTGGAGGCGGGAAAGCTGCGCGCGGGGATGCGGCTGTTCCGGAGAACGGGCACGCCCGTTTCAGGCGGCCCGGAGGAGAAGATCCCCGAATGCCGCCTTGAGGCCGTTGCCGGCATTGAACAGGCCGGTGAAATGCCTGTCTACAACATTCAGACTACAAGCGGGAATTTCCTCGCAAATACCATCGTGGTTCACAACTGTTTTATCCTTTCCATCGAAGACAACCTGGTAAACGAGGGAGGGATCATGGATCTTGTGACAAGGGAGGCGCGGCTTTTCAAATACGGTTCCGGCACGGGATCGAATTTTTCCCGGATAAGGGCCCTTGACGAAAAGCTTTCGGGCGGCGGCGTTTCATCGGGATTGCTCTCCTTCCTCAAGATAGGCGACAGGTCCGCCTCGGCCATTAAAAGCGGCGGCACTACCCGGCGGGCGGCAAAGATGGTCACCCTGGACGCGGACCACCCCGATGTCGAACAGTACGTCGGCTGGAAAACCGGCGAAGAACACAAAGTGGCGTCCATGGTCACGGGATCGCGGATCATAAAAAAACACATTGACGAAATCAAAAAGGCGCTGTCGCTTTTCAGGGGACCTGAAAAGGACCTCTTCAACGCGGGAAAAAACCACGAACTTGCCTCGGCGTTAAAGGGAGCCCTTGCCGGCGGCATTCCCCCTTCGTACCTCTACCAGATACTCAGGCGCTTTGAACAGGGGGACAGCGACGTAAACCCCGGTGTCTTTTCCGCCGCGTGGGACGGCGAGGCCTACAATACCGTATCGGGGCAGTCTTCCAACAACAGCCTCCGCGTAAGCGACGCCTTCATGCAGGCGGTTCTGGACGACGGGGACTGGACGCTGACAAGCCGCACCGAAGACAGGCCCGTTAAAACCATCAAGGCCCGCGGCCTCTGGGACGGGATCGCCCGTTCCAGCTGGGCCTGCGCGGACCCGGGGCTGCAGTACCACACCACCATCAACGACTGGCACACCTGCCCCGCCGGAGGGGAGATACGGGCAAGCAATCCCTGTTCCGAATATATGTTCCTTGACGACACCGCGTGCAACCTCGCATCCGTCAATCTGACCCGGTTCTACAACAAAGAAACAAAACAGTTCGATATAGCGGCTTATCTTCACACGGTGCGCATCTGGACAACGATACTCGAAATCTCGGTGGTAATGGCCCAGTTCCCCGCGAAACGCATAGCGGAACTTTCCTATGAATACAGGACCCTGGGCCTGGGCTACGCGAATCTGGGGAGCCTTCTTATGATCATGGGGCTTCCCTACGATTCGCAGGAAGGCAGAGCGGTCGCCGCGGCCCTTTCGGCCCTCCTTTCAGGCGAGGCGTATGTCCAGTCGGCCCGCATGGCCGCGGAAACAGGCCCCTTTGCCCGCTTCGCGGAAAACAGGGAGGCCATGCTCCGGGTAATACGCAACCACCGGAGGGCCGCCTACAACGCGCCCGATTCCGAATACGAGGGGGTTCACAGCGTCCCCTTCGGAATAGATCCCGCGGCCTGCCCCCCGCGCCTTCTGGAGGCGGCGAGGGACGCGTGGGACCGCGCGCTGGAACAGGGGGAAAAGCACGGGTACCGCAACGCACAGGTAAGCGCCATTGCCCCCACCGGGACCATAGGCCTCCTCATGGACTGCGATACCACCGGAGTGGAGCCCGACTTCGCCCTCGTTAAATTCAAAAAACTCGCGGGCGGCGGCTACTTCAAGATCATCAACCAGTCGGTCCCGCCGGCCCTTGAGGCGCTGGGCTATTCAAAGGAAGAGACAGACAGGATAAGCGCCTATGCCACGGGGAAGAAGACGCTCAAGGGAGCGCCCGCCGTCAATCCTGAAACGCTTGCCGCCAGGGGCTTTACCCGCGAGGCGCTTGCCGCCGCGGAAGGGGCGGCCGCGGACAGCCTCGGCCTTGAAGGGATCTTCAACCCGTGGATACTGGGGAAGGATTTTACCGAAGGGATCCTCAAGATCCCCGAGGCGGCATGGCGGCTTCCCGGTTTCAGCATGCTGAAACATCTGGGCTTTACCCCCGCCGAAATTGAGGCGGCCGAACGTTACATCTGCGGAACCATGGGGCTTGAAGGAGCGCCGGGGCTCAAGGAAAAGCACTACCCGGTTTTCGATACCGCGACTCCGTCGGGAAAAAACGGCCGGCGTTCAATACCGTGGACCGCCCACATAGGCATGATGGCGGCGGTACAGCCTTTCATCTCGGGGGCCATTTCCAAAACCATCAACATGCCCAATTCCGCCGGTTATGAAGACGTAAAAGGCGCCTACATGCTTTCCTGGAAGAGCGCCCTCAAGGCGGTGGCCCTGTACCGCGACGGCTCAAAACTTTCACAGCCCCTTTCATCGTTCGCCCCCGGCGCGGACCCGCTGGCGGATACCATTGTGGCGCTTGAAAAGGGCCTTGCCGCGCCTCCTTCCGCCGGGCAGGAGGGGCCCGCCGGGGCGGTGTCCCGGGGAATACGAAAGTCCCTTCCCAACAGGCGGGCGGGCTACACGCAGAAGGCGAAGATAGGCGGGCACTCGATCTTCATACGCACCGGAGAATATGACGACGGCGGCCTTGGAGAAATATTCCTTGACATGCACAAGGAAGGGGCCGCGTTCAGGAGCCTCCTTAACAGTTTTGCCATTGCCGTTTCGCTGGGGCTTCAGTACGGGGTTCCCCTTGACGAATATGTCGACGCCTTTACATTCAGCCGCTTTGAACCCAACGGCATGGTTCAGGGCCACGATTACGTAAAAATGGCCACAAGCGTCATCGATTATATTTTCCGCGATCTCGCAATCAGTTACCTCAAGCGTACCGATCTTGGGCAGATAAAACCCGAGGACCTTATCGCCACGGGAACCAAAGCGGCAGGACAGGCCTCCTTCCGGGAAAACGCCCCCAGGGAAACGTCCCGGGGAACCGCTTCCCGGCCCCATTCCGCAAAGGCGGAGGCCGCGCGCGCCCCGGCGGCGGAGCGGGAGACAGCGGACCGGGAAGCGGAAGGCGAAGCCCAAAAAATAGCCGCCGCGCGGATCAAGGGTTACGAAGGGGACCCCTGCCCGGTCTGCGGTTCCTTCACGCTGGTTAGAAACGGCACCTGCATGAAGTGCGACACCTGCGGGGGAACGACAGGATGTTCATAGCCGCGCCCGGCGGAAGCGCGGCCCTTTGATGTTCCGTTATTACGCGTCCTTCATTCCCGGACTAAAGGACGTTGTAGCGGGCGTTATACGGGAACGCCTTGACGATGCCCGCATTCACAGGCTGCTGGACGGAGCGGTGCTTTTTGAAACCGCGTGCAGTTACGACAGGCTGAATTTTTTCTGTTTCAACAACATCTTCGCCGTAATAAGCGTCATGGAAGACGGCGGGGGAAAAGACGGGGATTTTCCTCTGCGGCACATGAAAGCCGCCCAAGGCATGCGCTCCATTCCCGACGCGGACGCCGTCCGCGCGGGAAGTTCCGGCAAAAAACCGCGCAGCTTCCGCGTCCTCTGTTTCAGGGAAAACAGGCCCGCCGCGGCGGGCGAAAAAATACGGGCGGAAACCGAATTGTTCATAGCGCGAAAATGGGGCCTTGCGGTAAACCGTTCGCGGCCGGACGGTGAATTCTGGTTCCTCCGCCGCAGCGAAGGTTTTTCGGTTTTCATGAGGCGCCTTTCCCGCCGGCCCTCATGGGAAAAGAGCCTTCATCCTGGGGAACTTCCGCCGCCCTTGGCCTGGACGCTCTGCCGGCTTGCGGGCCTTGAAAAAGGCGGCAGGGCGGCCGACCCCTTCTGCGGCTACGGGGCCATTCCCCATGAGGCGCTGCGGCGTTTTCCCGTCGCCCGTTTTTACGCGGCGGACTCGGACGGGGCGGCGGCGGCCTTTACGAAAAACAGGCTGCGCGGCATCCGCGAAGGATCGTGGTCCGTACGCAG
>JAISEB010000264.1 GCA_031264395.1 Treponema sp.
GCCGTCTTTCAGTGAATAGGCGGAAAAACTCTCAATGTCGATGTGCATGGATTCAGGAATTATTTTGCATACCGCATCTTTTAGGCCGGGATTTTGTTTTACGATATTGCCCGCCTTGACAAGGTTGTTGAAGGCCGCAAGCATATACGGGCTATGGGTAGTAATGACAAATGTAACTTTATGATTGGCGTTATATCGTAAAAAGCTGATAAGCCGAGTTATTTGTTCCTGCGCGTCTGGGAAAAGGTGCGCCTCTGGTTCTTCGACATAAATATTGGTCAAATCATCGGGATCAAAGCGCAAAGAAATGATATAGGCAAAAACAAGCACAAGCGGCAACGCTTCCTGCTGACCGGATGACAATAGTTCCAGCACAATCTTTCTACCATCGGTAAGCCGTACCAGATTTTCATCGGGTACATACTCGCCCTTTAGAATAGATGCAATCAGCGCCCGTGCTTCCGCCGGTATGTCGCCCCCGGTTTGCTTTATATTTTCATAAAAGATTCCAAATTCCACGAGAAAGGGATCAATATTATTGTCTGTCCCTAAAAACTTAAAAATGTTCTTTTGAAGCAATGAAAAAAACGACCTTCCCGCTGGAATAAACATATTTCTGTCAGGATGAGAACGAATGTTCGATAATATCCGCAAAAATTCTCTGTTTTTTTCAGGGTTATCATTAGATTTGGCAGATTCCAGAAGTGATTGCATTGTTTCCGTAGATACCTCTAGAGATTCTGGAGAAAGATACAGCTTTAATTCTTGTTTTTCTTCTTTGTTAATACTAAATTTTCTTGTTGTTCCATGACAGTATTCAATATAAAATTCCTGTTCTGCCCAATAGGGTTTTGGAAAAAAGGTTTCAAACCTATCACGAAGCATCGTCTCGACATCAGATTTTTTGTCCAAAGCAGCTATCATCTGATAGCGCACAATTTCCTCATAAATCGTCCCGAAAAAATACAGCAGTTTCGCACAAAGACTTTTCCCCGCCGCCTGAGGCCCGATGAGAATCAGAAAATCCTTGACCTCAATATCAATATCCTTCAAACAGAGAAAATTCTTAACTATCAATCTTTCAGTCATATGTTCCATATCCTCCATAGTGCCATTCTATCATATTTCTGTAAAACCGCAACGGAAGCCCGTAATACGCCATATTTCGTTTGAGATGTCAATATGTTTCATATGAAACACGTTGACCGAACGCGCTGAGCACTGCCTCGAGGCAGAAAGGTTGTTCAATCTCGTAAGCGGTAACGACAGCGCGGGCCCCCTTTTTGCGGGGCGGGAAAAACCGGTATACTATAAAATAGTTATGAAGCCTGAATTTCCCGGTACGATGTGTTCATCCCGCAAAACGGGTGCGGTATTCGGATGTATTCCAGGATACATCTGAAATATCCCCTGATCATGGTTCACGGCGCCGGTTTCCGGGACCGGGCGGCGGGGGTCAATTATTGGGGCCGCATTCCGCGGTATTTGGCGCGGGCGGGGGTAAAGGTTTTTTACGGCGGTACGGACGCCTGGGGTTCCATAGAAAGCAACGTCCGGCAATTGCGGCGGACGGTACTGTCCGTGCTGGCGGAGACCGGGGCGGAAAAAGTCAACATCGTTGCGCACTCGAAAGGCGGTCTTGAGGCCCGCCGCCTTATCAACACCGCGGACATGGCTTTTCGCGTCGCTTCCCTTACCACCATATCCACTCCGCACCGGGGCGTAAAGGTGATGAACCTTGCCTTTCAGCTCCCGGAACGGCTTTACCGTTTTGTGTCGTTCTGGGTGGATTTGTGGTTCACGATTCTGGGAGACCGGAACCCCGATTTTTACAACGGCAGTCTTGAGCTTTCGGCAAAACGATGCGCCGAATTTAACCGCCTGAACCCCGATTGCCGCTCCATCTATTACCAGAGTTACGCGGGCAAACTGCGCTTCTTTTTTGGCGATGTGTTGTATCTCCTTACCTGGATTCTCGTTTATCTGTACGACGGCGGCAACGACGGTCTTTGTCCGGTTGAATCGGCCAAATGGGGCTGTTTCCGGGGCGTTGTTACAACACGCGGCGTTCTGGGCATTTCACACGGCGGCATTCTGGATCTGTACCGTATTCCTTATAAAGGGATGAAAATTCCTGAATTGTATGTTGATATAGTCCGCAATCTGGCCGGACGGGGGTTTTAAGGCAATGCCGGAAAAAGACAGCAGAAGCATGCGGGATATACGCGCGGATCTCCTTGCCGTTTTTGGGGCGGCCCTGCGCCGGGTCGATCCGTATGCCATGATAAAGGAAAGGATGAATCTTGACGGCTCGTGTCTTTCCCTTAAAACCGGCGGGGAAATCCTGCAATGGGACCTTGACAGGTACAGCCGTGTCGAGGTGATAGGGGCGGGAAAAGCCGCCGCGAAAATGGCCCTTGCCGTTGAGGAAATTCTGGCCGGGAGAATTTCACAGGGGGTTATTGCCGTCAAGCCGGGGCATACGGAGCGTCTGCGGCGCATACGGATGATCCCGGCGGGACATCCGGTGCCGGACGCCGGTTCTGTTGAGGCGGGAAGGCTCATTGCGGATATTTGCAGGGAATCAGGCGAAGACACGCTGATCATCAGCCTTGTTTCAGGCGGCGGATCGGCGCTGCTCTGCCATCCCTATGCCTGGAAAGATGCCGAAGGCCTCCACAGCCTTACGCTGGAAGACAAACAGGAGACGACAAGGGTCCTGCTTGCTTCCGGGGCCGATATAAAAGAAATTAACTGTATACGGAAGCATCTTTCGCTTATTAAAGGCGGCCGTCTTGCCGCCCTTGCCCGGCCCGCCGAACTGGTCAATCTTGTTCTTTCGGATGTGCCGGGGGACAGGCTTGACGCCATTGCCTCGGGGCTTTTTGCCCCGGACGAGAGTACATACGGCGAGGCCGCCGCTGTTATTGAAAAATACGGTATATCCCGTAAAATACCCGCCGCGGTAATGGAGGCCATTCGCCTTGGGGCCGAAGGCGTGCTGGACGAAACCCCCAAACCGGGCGATCCCGCCTTTGAGCGTGTGCGGAACGTGCTCATAGGCTCAAATTACAGGGCCCTTGCCGCTGCGGAAAAGAAGGCGCGGGAACTGGGGTATAATACGCTTGTCCTTTCCTCCGAAATAACCGGAGAAGCCAGGGAGGCGGCAAAATTCTACATGGGAATAGCCCGCGGCATTGTAAAGCACGATCTTGCCGTGAAAAAACCGGCCTGCGTTATCGCGGGCGGGGAAACAACGGTGACTCTGCGGGGCGGCGGAAAGGGCGGGCGGAATCAGGAAATGGCGCTGGCCTTTCTTGCGGAACTGGAAGCCGAGCCGGCGGCGGGTGTGTACTTTCTTGCGGCGTCCACCGACGGCAATGACGGCCCCACCGGCGCAGCCGGCGCCTTTGCCGACGGGGAGATTCTCCTCCGGGGCAGGGAAACGGGCCTTTCCATCCAAAAATATCTTGCCGGAAACGACTCTTACCATTATTTCGACAAACTTGGTTTTCTCTGCAAAACAGGGCCGACCAACACCAATGTCTGTGACATTCAGATTATGATAGCGGTTCCGCCGCTTCCTCTTCCTTGACAATACGGTCAACGCCGATGACAAAATCGGGCCTGTTTATGCTGAGGATGCGCACTCCCTGCGCGGAACGTCCCATGACCCGTATGCTGTCCACTTTCAGCTTGATGGACTTGCCCTGGCTTGTGATGCACATGATCTCTTCGGTATCAAGCACGCTGACACAGCCGACAATTTCTCCGGTTTTTTCCGAAACCGTATAGATTTTTTGTCCGCCTGTTCTCCGGCCGTGGGAAGAAAATTCGCCGAAATCAACCCGTTTTCCGAAACCGTATTCGGAAAGGACCAGTATGCGTTCCTTGTCGTCTATCCTGAGGAGGCCGGCAAGTTCATCATCGTTCCCCAGCTTCATGCCGGTGACGCCCCGTGAAGAGCGTCCCATGGCCCGGACCTGGTTTTCACCCGTCCTGAGGGCCTGGCCCTTTCTGGAAATGAGCATCACTTCATCGCCGCCGTCTGTAAGCAGGGCGCTTACAAGCCTGTCGCCTTCATCAAGCCTGATGGCGATAACGCCCCTGGTTTTGGCGTTGGCAAATTCGGAGATCTGTACTTTTTTGACAATGCCGCGGGCGGTACCCATGAAGAGATATTTGTCGGAAACCACTTCCTTGAACGAAACAATGGCGGTGATCTCCTCGTTGGGGGATATGGTAAGGAGACTTTTGATATGGGCGCCCTTGCCGGTCCGGCTCCCTTCGGGAAGTTCGTGAACCTTCATCCAGTAGGCCTTGCCGGCGCTGGTAATAAAGGAAATGTATTCGTGGGTGGAGGCGACAAAGATCTGCTTGACGTAATCGTCTTCGGTCAGTTTGGCGCTTATCATCCCCTTGCCGCCGCGTCCCTGATTCCGGTAGGAGGAAACGGGGACGCGCTTGACATACCCCAGATTCGAAATGAGGATCATCATTTCTTCTTTTTTGATAAGATCCTCAATGTTGATATTTTCCACTTCACCGGCGACTATTTCGGTACGCCGCTCGTCGCCGAAGCGTTCGGAAAGGGCCCGCGTTTCATCTTTGATGACGCCGAGGAGTTTTTTTTCATCTTCAAGCAGGGACTTGAAATAGGCGATCCGTGTTTTGAGTTCTTCCAGTTCCTGTTGAATCTTTTCAATTTCAAGGCTGGTAAGCCGGCCAAGCCTCATTTCGACAATGGCTTCGGACTGGATTTCGGAAAGGAGGAAACGTTCCTGCAGTTTTGCCCTTGCCGCGGCGATGTCCCTGCTGGCCTTGATAACCGCCACCACTTCGTCTATGTTTGCCAGCGCAATGATGAGCCCTTCCAGAATATGGGCCCGTTCTTCGGCCTTGCGCAGATCAAAACGGGTACGGCGGGTAACTACCTCTACCCGGTGTTCCACGAAGTAACGTATTAGATCCTTGAGGTTAAGGCACTGCGGCCTGCCCCGTACCAGCGCCAGATTAATGATCCCGAAGCTCGTTTGAAGCTGGGTGTTGGAAAAAAGCTGATTGAGGATCACTTTGAGAATGGCGCCCTTCTTCAGCTCTATGACAATACGGATGCCGTCACGGCCGGATTCGTCCATGTTGGCCGGGACAATCCCGTCTATTACTTTGTCACGAACAAGTTCGCCTATACGCTCCAAAAGGAGCTTTTTGTTTACGTTGTAGGGAATCTCGTTAAAGACGATCAGCTCTCTGCCTGATTTGGTAGTTTCCACGGTAAAACGGCCCCGGACCAGGATCTTGCCCCGGCCGGTTTTGCAGGCTTCCCGGATGCCCCTGCGGCCAAAGATGACTCCTCCCGTGGGAAAATCCGGCCCCTGGATAAACTTGATAAGTTCATCAATGGTAATGTCCGGGTTGTCGATATAGGCGCAGACCGCCTCGCAGACTTCGTTAAGATTATGGGGGGCCATGTTGGTGGCCATGCCGACCGCGATACCGCTGGAACCGTTGACAAGGAGGTTCGGGATCGCCGCAGGGAGTACCACAGGCTCGGGGGCGGTTTCGTCATAATTGGGAGTGAAATCCACGGTCTCTTTCCAGAGATCCTGGAGCATTTCGTCCCCTATCCGGGAAAGCTTCGCCTCGGTGTAGCGCATGGCCGCGGGGGGGTCGCCGTCAATGGAGCCGAAGTTACCCTGACTGTGGACCAGGGGGTAACGGAGGGAGAAGGTCTGGGCCATGCGGACCATGGCGTCATAAAGAGACGCGTCCCCGTGGGGGTGGTATTTACCCATGGTATCGCCGACGATGCGGGCGCTTTTCTTGGTGGCCGCTCCGTGCCTGAGCCCCAGATCGTCCATGGCGAAAAGAAGCCGCCTGTGCACCGGTTTGAGGCCGTCTCGTACATCGGGCAGGGCCCGCGCGACAATAACCGACATGGCGTAGTTGAGATAGTCGGTTCTTACTTCGTCTTCTATTGCTATCGGGATAACTTTGCCTGTTTCTGCCACTACTGTCCTTCTTGCAAGATGTTCACGCTTCCGCTGCTCCTGGCGCCTGTAACAGGCTTGTTCGATAACCGGAGTTAGCAGCGAACAGCCGCTATTATACACATTTTCGGGAAGATGGTCTATCAAAGGGAAAGCGGGAAGGGTTTCCAGAGGTTCCCGCAAATTTGTGGCAAAAAACTGCTATTTCAACAGACTGTTAGAAGCTTTCCCGCCCCTTAATCCGGAAATGGGTCCTTGAATTCTCTGGCGCCCAGGGTGTTGTCAAGATGGCAAATGAGCCCGGAATGATCCCCTGCCAATTTTACCCTGGCAACGAGTTCTTCCGCGTTTGCCTCTTCTTCAACCTGCTCGTTTACATACCACAAAATGAAATTGTATGTCGCGTGATCTTTTTCCTCCAGGGCAAGATCCGCTATTTTGTTTATAAGGCCGGTTACATGTTTTTCGTGGGCGGCAACCATGTCAAACAATTCCGCTATACTCCCCCAGGAAGCCTGCGGCGCTTTTATTTCGGCGAAAACGGGAACGGCCCCCCTTTCCAGAAGGTGTTTTACAATATGGGTTCCGTGCGCCTGTTCTTCCCTGGCCTGTACATTCAGCCAGTTGGCGATACCCTTGAATTCCGCGCTGTCCGCGTAAGCCGACATTGCGAGGTAGAGATATGCGGAATAAAGTTCCGCGTTCACCTGATCGCTCAGGGCCTTGACCATTTTTTCCGATATCATATTTTTTCCTCCGGTTTCAGGAACAGGGATGCCCGGCATCTCCAGATTCCGGACATCAGACGGTTCCTGTTTTAAATATAATGCGGCGGACGGGTTTGTCAAGAAACCCGCGCCGGGGAAATTCCTCAAATCCGGGGAGCCTCCGGCGTTGACAATCCAAACGGAAAATTCTATAACTGTATTATACGCTGATGGCTCAGGATAATGTGTTTCAGGGAGATATGGACCCCGAGATTGCCGCTTTACTCGGGACGGCCGTGAAGAAAGAGGGGGCCATAGCCGAAGCGCCCCCCGATTTCAACAGTATATTTGACGAAAACATTCTGCCCGCGGAAGGCGGCGAAGCGCCCGGTGTGGATCTTTCGGTGGACGTTTTCCCGGAAATTACCAAACGTTTTGAACCGGTTCCCCATACTTTTTTTAACGATCCCAATTACTATAAAGCGGCTCTTTCGGGGGAAGGGGATATAGCCCAGCGGGTTCACGGCCTTCTGCAAAAGTACCTTAACGCCAAGGACCCCAAAGACCGGAGCGTGTACCGCCAGCAGTTTATTACCGCTTACTGGGAATTTCTTCTGGGCGTCGCCAAAAAGGCCCCGGGGCGCATTGCCGAGCCGAAAAAATTCCTGCTTCGTTTCGGCCTGCTTCATCCTACTTTTGTGGATGCGGAAATCCGGGGCTTTTTTGCGAAAATAGTTGTTGATAACGAACTGAATCAGCCCATTTATTATCTTGACGAATGGTTTAAGGCCGTAGGAACCGGCGTGGTGCGGAATTCAACTACCGATGAAATCAGGGTGGCAAAGAACAACAGCCAGCTGCGGTTGCAGCAGCTTCTGGAAAAAGCCACGGGCAAACTGGACGGCTCCAGGGCGCTCTTGAGGGCAAAGGAAGAAGAACGGCGGAATCTGGAAAAAGCCCTGCAGGAGCGGGTCAATATTCTTTATGAGCATTTTCCCCTGGATGGAATTCCCGATATTCAATCCTGCTATACCGATACGCAGAAGCGGATTTTTGGCGAAATTCAGGAGGTGATGAAAGGCCTTCTTAAAACCGATCATGAACTGGATCTTTTTCTCAAGGATTACTACCAGGCCGAGGCGGACGTAAAAACCCTGCGGGACAAAATAGAGGAAGAAGGCGGCGCCGTCGCCGTGGATATACGGGCGGTGGATACGGAATTTGAAACGGTCCGCCAGATGGCCAAAATGACCATAGGCCGCCAGGGGAACCACTTCCCTTTGTTAAGCAGCGAATATTTTCACTGTGGCCCCAATGACGTCGGCTTCCGTGAAAACATCATTTCCCAGTTTGCCCTTATTGAAAGCATAGATCCTGAAGCCTTCTGCCGTTCCTACAAGAACCGGCTTAACCGGATCGTGCCCTATGTGGTGCTTATTCCCACGTACGGGGATATGGGAATGTGCTGGGAGCCTTTTGACCGCTTTAACCGGGCCACCAGCCGGGGCCGCATCGTAATACCCATGTACCCCAAAAACCTGTACATCGCCATTCTTTCGGCAGTGGCCGACCTCCGCTGGCAGGTTGCCAAGGAAAAGGCGTCATACTACTGGATGGAAGAAGGCCTTACCGGCAATTACTATCAGTGGTTTTCCGCCCGCAAGCTCAAGGGCGACGTAAAGGAATATTTCATACAGGATTACATCGTCTGGATGACCAAGGAAGCCGACGCCATACAGAAACTTGACAAGGAAGTCCGGGGCATCTTCTGGCGTCACATACCCTTTTCCAAAGCCGTCAAAGACAAACTCAAAAACCGCAGCTATGTTTATCAGGAACTGTACCAGCGCGATGTGAACAGGTCGCTTTCCGACGGATATTAGAAGAGGCCCGATGTTTCGATTGACTTTTATAGCATAGTAAAAAACTCAACCTCATATTCAATTTGTTGTGTTTTTCCCGATTTATCTACTAATCCATCTATTTCAACTTTGAATTTTTTATTGAACAAAAATGATGTAATGCCATCAGGACGAAATATTATACAATATGGCATTCCAAAGCCGCTTCTTTCGATGTTGAAATATTTCCCTTTTTTATTTTTATCACTGGCTGTAAACACCCACTCTTTTCCATTGCTTACACAAGTCAATTTTACGGTTGGTTTACATTTGCTTAAATTGTAGCTGTCTGGATTTAAGCTAACACTCCATGCCTGTGTTGTGGTAAAAAAATTGTTGGGAAAATGACCTTTATTTGGCCATAACACATAATCCATATCAATCTTATCTGAATTGCTTTCATCAAAAACCTGTATAGGTATAAAACAGCCTGCTCCAGATGTAGCATAGCCAAATCCTACTTTTCCCAATTGGGGATTGAGCATCCAGCGTCTATGTCCCAATCTGTCAATGTTGCCTTCATCAGAATCATCGCAGAATCCTTTTACGGCTTCTTGTAAAGTAGAAGATCCGGCGCTGCTCCAATGAATGTTTGCTGTTGTTGTGCTTTCATATGCTCTTTTGTAAAAAACTTGATCCATATCACCGGGTCTTGAGGGCCTGTGCGTTAAATGTCCTGTTTTTGCAAGAATGACGGCGCCGTGTTGCCCAAGGTCATTTAATTCGTCTGTAAAAACGATATTCTCTGACAATCCTGCCAAGTAACGTACAAATTTAAAGGTATTCAATCCATTTATTAGAAATTCAGATGTCAATGAACCTGCTCGGTATGGCTTTGCCGCAGACGGTGTTTCAATAAATATCTTTGTTACTATTTTGGGTTTGTATTGTTGCCATTTTGATTTAATTTCGGCTATTTGTTCGGATTCTGGCTCTTTTGGCGATACGGCTGTGCCGGAACCAGATGAATCAGAATCTGCGCTTCCTACGGCTGATGAAATTGAATTCGCTAAGGATGTAAAGCCATCTTTAAAGGTCTCGCATGAAAACATTGAGAAACAACAGCCAAGGACAAGTACCAGTCTTTTCAACATTTTAATGTTCTCCATCATCTATCTTGTTTTTGCAAGTATGTCCCTAAGTTCATTAAGCATCGTGCTGTACTGCTCCCCTTTCATGTCGGCGCGAAGAGCATTTGCCGCGGTATCATGCAATGGTATAAATGTCCGTCCGGAAGAATTTTTATTAACGGAAAAGACCGTTCCATAGCCGCGAATGTCTTCCAGCGACGCGTTTATTCCGGCGTTATTCAGTTCAAGAATTAATTCATTAACACGCCGCGGTATCTTTTCTTCTACAAGTTCCAAAAAATGGTCATGAATATAAAGAAATACATGAATAAAATTTTTATTCTGTATGATTGATCTGTACTGGGCGGG
>JAISEB010000186.1 GCA_031264395.1 Treponema sp.
CGAATTCCGGTCTTTTCGGCGATACGGTCCGCCCTTTCCGATGTAATCATGCCGCCGTATTCACCGGAAACAGGGAAACGCCCTTCTTCCAGCCGTATTCCGTCAAAAAAGGAAAAATACGTGTCCGTATCAACGCCCGCCAGCAGAGCCGCTTCACGGACGCCGCCAAGATCAAGATACACCCTGCAGGAAACCTGGCTCGTAACGCCGGCTATTCCCTGTTCCGCGAGGACCGCCTCCATGACCGTGTCATATGCGGGCAGCATGGGAATCGTAAAGAATTCATCAATAATGGGGATATTGGCCCCAAAGAGGTTCATGACAACGTCACCGGACTTCTGGATCACCGCGTCGCCGGTAAGGCTTTCCACAAAGGCTTCGTGAAGGCTCTGTTCAGATCTGCCGATGAGGCTGTTCCCGATAAAAAAAAGAAAGGTAATTACCATGATAAGCAGAACAACAATAAGGCTGTTCTTTTTGTTTCTGATGATGTTTCTGAAGGCAAGAAGGAGGATCATCCCGCGTCCTGCTTTCCGGGGCCGGTTTGGCCGGATTTTTTCCGCCGGTCCGATTCAACCGCGCCGTCCCTGAGGAAAATCACATGATCGGCCATTTCCCAGATATCAGGATCATGGGTTGAAAAGATGAAGGTGGTTCCGTCTTCCCCGTTTACCTTCTTCATTAATTCCAGAATGCGTTCCCCGGTGGCAGAGTCAAGATTGGCGGTAGGCTCGTCGGCAATGACAATTTCGGGCCGCGTTACCAGTGCCCGCGCAATGGCGACGCGCTGTTGCTGTCCCCCGGAAAGTTCCGCGGGAAGGTGCTTCTTCCGGTCCGCGAGCCCCACCTCTTCAAGCAGAGCTTCAACCCTTTCCCGCCTTTCTTTTTTGGAACCTCCCTTTTTCGCAATAACCAGGGGAAGTTCCACATTCTCGAACACATTAAGAACGGGGAGAAGGTTAAAGGACTGGAACACAAAACCAATAAGATCCCGGCGCATGCGGGTCAGTTCCCGCCTGCCCAGACCGGCGGTATTTCTGCCGCCGAACAGAACCTTTCCCCCTGTGGGCCTGTCGATAAGCCCCAGAATGTTCATAAGGGTGGTCTTTCCCGAACCCGAAGGCCCAGCGATGGAAATAAAATCCCCCCGGTCAAGGGTCAGATTGATCCCCTTAAGGGCGTCTACGCTGATACGGCCCATAGGGTAGGATTTGTAGAGATCTTGCAAATATATCAAAGAAATCTCTTATTGTTCGGATTATTTGGGCAAAACAGAACCTTTTCCACCGTAAAATAATGGAACAAGGGCGCGGATTCGTCTTCATAACCCGGCCGCCGCCGAAACAGGCTTGCCGGATTGTCTAACGCCGTGCGGGACGGCCGTAGAACACCATAGCATATTTTGATTTTGATTGCAACCGGATATGGGGAAAGTTGTTCAATTTTTGAACAACTTTCCCGGCAGCGGGCCTTGAACAGGGACAACGGTACGGGTATTGTAAGCGGGGAGCAGAATATGAGCATTATTACCGCCGTCATATTGGGGGCCGTACAGGGCATAACCGAATTTCTGCCTGTTTCCAGTTCGGGGCACCTTGTCCTTTTGCAGAAAATTTTCGGAATTACCGAACCGGTTCTTTTTTTCGATATTATGGTTCACGTAGGCACTCTGACAGCTGTTTTTGCCGTTTTTAGACGGGATATTTGGGACATACTCCGCCGCATCATACAGCCGCTCACCGGCTATCTTGTAATAGGCACCCTTCCGGCGGTTATCGTGGCGCTGATTTTCAAAGAACATATCGAAAAGGCCTTTACCTCGGGGGCTTTCCTTGGAATTGCCTTCCTCATTACCGCGGTCATGCTGGCCCTTTCGGAACTGGCCTCCAGGAACGGCACGGCGGCGGGCACGCGCGCCCCCTCCGGAACCGCCGTTCCCCCGGGCAGGACCGCCATGAAATGGCCCGACGCCCTTGTCATAGGGATCTTTCAGGCCGTAGCCATTATCCCCGGAGTCTCCCGGTCGGGCGCCACCCTTTCGGGATCGCTTTTCAGGAGGCTCGACCGGAATTTCGCCGCCCGCTTTTCTTTTCTGCTGTCGATCCCGGCGATTCTGGGGGCGCTGGTCCTTCAGTTAAAGGATATGGCGGGCGGCGCGCCGGGGGGAGACGCGGCGGGCATTGGGGCGGCGGCCATTATCGCCGGAACCCTTACCGCGGCCGTCGTGGGTTTCTTTTCAATCAGGCTCATGCTGAAAATAATCCGGGAGCGCTCCCTTGTCATCTTCGCCGTATACACCGCGGCGCTGGGGGTTCTTTCTCTTATCGATACATTCGGGACGCATTTTTTTCTCTAACAGGCGGAGCTGTGCGGAAATACCGTGCGCAGAAAATGGGCCGCGGGTTCCCAAGCCCGTTCCCCATAGCCGCCGGCCATGATCCACGCCGAGGCGATGTTCCGTTCCGCAAGATAACGGAATATAAGCGTGTCCCGTTCGACGCACTGTTCAAGGCTCAGCCTGAGGAGGGCGCTTGAAGGAAGGCCGTCGTGCTCGTAAGGGTCGGCCCCGTCCACCACGATGACAAGATCCGGAACGCTCCGCCCCCGCGCGGCGGAAAGTTCTTCCAGTTTACAAAGCCCCTTTTCCAGTTCGGCGTTGTAGCGGGCTTCCCCGCCTGACTCCACGGGGATCTCGACATCGGAGGGAATAAGGGGCGCACGTCCCGGCGCGGCGGCGGCAAGGGTTTCCGCATCAAGGGGCCAGCCTGAGGCCATGTGTATGGAAAGGCTCAAGATTTCCCGGGGAGAAGCCCCCCCCAGATCGCCCCGTTCCCGCGCAAAGCGGATCAATTCGGCGGTCCCGCAGCCCTTGTGAGCGTCCACGTCCACTATCCACAGAAGTCCGGCGCGCCCTTCGGCCTGAATTTTCCCCGCGGCGATCATGATGTCGTTTATCAGGCAGAACCCGGCCCCGTGATCGTAACGCGCGTGGTGCATGCCGCCGCCCAGGTAATAACAGAACGACCGTTCAAGGGCCATGCGGCAGGCAAGGTACGTTCCGGCGGCTTGGGCCCGCGTGGCGTCGAAAAGCCCGCGCAGGGGCTTTACCGCCCGGTCCGGCTCGTAACGATGCGGCTTTCCTTCGGCGTCAACAAGTTCGTACGTCTGAAGCAGGGCCTTTTCAAGAGCCCGTTCTCCTTCCGGCGTATCCCCGTAAAGGGCGGCGGCAAAATTCCTGTCGTGGACCCGCTCAATGTCTTCCCTTGTAACAAGATCGCCTGTCCCTTCGGGCTTTTCGGGAACCACACCCAGAAATTCGATTATTTTTTCCCCCCTGGAAGGAGAAATGGGAAGCATGATGCCGTAATCGCGGAAGTTTGTGACAAGGGAAGAATCGTAAAGGATCATGATGAAACGCCGCCGAACTCTTTGAGCTTTTCAATCAGCGCGTCATTATCGGCCCTGTTTCTGACGGCAAGTCTTATCCACGACGGGCCGTCAATGCCTTTCTTGCCGGAAAGATCTTTGATAAAGATGTTACGGGCAAGCAGGTAAACCGCCAGTTCCCGGGCGGTACAGTTCCGGCATCTGCATAAAAAATAATTCGCCCGCGATGGGTACACCGTAAAGAGGCCGGTCTTTTCGAGCTCCGCGCCGAAACGGGCCCTTTCTTCCGCGATAAGGCGGCAGGCGGCGCGGTAATCCCCCGTGTATTTTCCCATGATCTGCAGAAAATATTCGGCAAAAGAATTGATGTTCCATATGGGAAGATTTTTGCGGACTTCCGCGACAAGGCCGGGATCTCCTGACGCCAGAACGCCGAGCCGTATGCCCGGAATGCCGTAACTCTTGCTCAAACTTTTAAGGACGACAAGATGCGGGAATTCGGCCAGCGTTTTCCCGGAAAGAAAGGAGCCGCCTTCCGCGCCGCTGAAATCGGCAAAGGATTCATCAAGAATGAGCCTTTTCCGCTTGTCTTCAAAAAGACGAAGAAGACGCCGCAGTTCATTTTCCGGGATAAAATTGCCCGAAGGATTGTCCGGGTTGATCAAGAGCAGGTTGTCGCAGCGATCCAGCCAGGCGGCAAGATCATCCGCCGTGTAGGATATGTTACCGGGATACAGGGGAACTATTTCCGCCTTGATGCTTTCCGTATATTCATTAAAGGAAGGATAGATGATCCCCGTCTTTCCCTTGACCAGGGGCGAAAGCGCGCGGATAAGTTCCGAGGCCCCGTTGCCGGCAAGGATATGCGGCGCTTCTATATTGAACATTTTTCCGGCAAGCAAATTGATCACGTCAAGCCCGGAGGGATATTCCGTAAGGAGATCCCTGAAACACGCATCCATTTCGTTCCGCATCTGTACGGTAGGGAAATAGGGGTTAACCAGATAACAGAAATCCAGCATTTTTGGAAAACGCCAATAACCGCCGTAACGCCGGCCGACAAGGCGGAATTTTTCATCAGGATCATCACAGAAGATCGTTTCCGCAATGTCCTTGTCCTGAACGTCGTCAATTTCGTACCATTTGTGATCGTCGAGAACCATGGCTTTAAGTTCGTTTTTGTCGAGCGCCGCGATTACCCGCAGAACCTGCTCGTAATATTCATTGCGGCCCATGGCTTTTGAATAGGCGTCAAGAAAAGGAACGTATGAATTCCGCAGAAAATCCGCGGAAAATTTATAGATGTTCACCGTCTTGTAATACGATTCCCTTTGATCGTACCTGAAAAATTTTCTCGGAACAAACTGGGTAATGACATTGCCGCCTGAAATCTGAACAACGGTTCCGTCCATCCAGGATTCGTACCGGGCAACTACCGCAAGGGTCGGTTCGGGATGCCGGAGCAGATCTTCGATGATACGGTCTTCAAAGATTATGTCGCTTTCAAGCAGAAGAGTATCGTCTTCCAGAAGGCGGTCCTTCGCAAGGTACAGCGAATAGATGTTGTTGGTTTTGTTGTAAATATCGTTGATGATGTAGGTTATGTCGATGTTTTTATGTTTTTGACCGACAAAATCGATAAGGTTGTCTTTCTGATACCCGGCCACGATGAAGCATTTCCGTATGCCCGCGGCATCCAGCGCGTCAAGGGCCCGCTCGATAAGGGTGCGGCCGTTTATCCTGAGCATGCACTTCGTATTGTTCCGGGTGTACTTTCCCAGGCGGCTGCCCATGCCCGCCGCCAAAATTACCGCCTGCATATATTTTTAGGGCTACCATTGTATGATGACATTGTCAAGGTCCCGGCGCGGCAAAAACG
>JAISEB010000047.1 GCA_031264395.1 Treponema sp.
CCCGGGAGGAGTTTTATGACGCTCCCCGGTTCGGCAAGGTAATTACGGCCGTCCACGGCAACCGGAACTCTGGAAGATCTGTCAAGCTCTTTTTCGCCCGCCGAACAGTACACCTGCACGTTAAGCGGGCCTCCCCCGCCCCGGTTTATGATGTCTTCCATTTTGCCCCTGTGGAAATGGTAGGGCGTAAGCTGTCCGGGACGCACAAGGAGGATTTTTTCCGCGTAGGTTTTTTTGCATGAAGGATCATGGGTATTTCCGTTCCGTATGGTAAAGAGAAAAAGCCCGAGCTTTTCATAATCGCCGCCGCCGAAGTCGGTTAAATCCCAGCCGAGCTGGTTTTTCCGTATTTCGCCGTATTCGCTTCCCTTTTGCCGCCAGTCTTCCGGGCTCCAGAAGGCGAATGGCGGAAGGAAGAAATTCATTTTTTTGATGAATTCCTTCGCTTCCCGTATGTATCCGTTTATTTCAGAACGTCTCATGTTACACTCCCAGTTTCAGCGTTAGTACCCTGAACGGAGCGGCCTCGACGGCGAGCTTCCCGTTTTCAAGTTTCATCTCGCCAAGGGTTTCCTCGTTCATTCCCGCATTGTACACCTTTTTAACCGGGATGTTAAATACCGCGTCTCCCTTTACCGTCTTTGTCGTGGTGTTGTAAAAACGGAGGATATATCCCTCTTCAAATTCGCACGGCTTGAAAGCGGTGACGGTAAGGCCCGGGGGAAGGGAAACAAAGCTCTTTTCGGCGGGAAGGGAAGCCGCGCCTGAATCCGCCGGGGTAAACGGCAGGGGGAAAGGGGGAAAGGCGAAGTTCCGCGCCTCGGCGCAGCTTTGCGAAGATTCCCAGTTTCCCGCGTGGGGGATGACGGAATATTCAAAAAGGTGTTTTCCTTTGCACTGGCCTTCGGGCGCGAATACCAGCCACCCGCCCCTGTCTTTGCGGGTGCGCATGTTCCATTTGCTTATTTCCCCGACGCAGCGCAGAAGCGTAACGGCGATCACCGACTGCTTTTCCTCGTTGTAGACCTCGTATTCGGGAAGTCCCCGGTTGGCGACGGTAAGCCCCCGCTCTCCGTCCGAGACGCTGCAGAATTCCTTTTGGGGATTTGTGGTAAACCATTCCTGCCACTGGGGGTCCTGCTTTTTTTCCACCGGCCTTGTATCAACGGAGAAGGCCCCGGCGCTTGCCGACGTTTCCGCCCTGATCCCCGCGGGGAAGAGGACCCGCAGGCGGTGATATTCCGCCCTGTTGTCAAATTCGGTTTCAAAGTCGACGCGGGGAATTCCGTTGTACAGGGTTACCCTTGTGGTAAAGGCGCAGTCTAAAAGCCTTCCGCTCCGGCGCGCGTCCGTTTCCAGCACCGTTTCGGGAAGATGCATGATCCCCGATACGGCAAGGACCTGCGACACGCTTCCCCTTTTTTCGGCGGTGATAACGATTGAATCGGGATCGGGATACACGAAGCTGTCGTAAAGCGGCGGGCAATAGGTGTATTCGTCGCCGCAGTCTCCCGAATCGGCAAGACGGCCTATGCCCGAATACAGAGCGCCCGTTTTCTTGTCGAGCACGTCAAGGCTGCCGTCTTTTCCGTTCGGGGTTACTACGAAGAATTCGTTTTCGATACGCGGCGCGGCAATTTCTTCCCTGCCGCTTTTTCCTTCATAGACGGGGAGGAAACTTACCGTCTTGTACCCCATTGCGGGAATGTCTTTGGCGAGGAAGGTAACCGAACAGCGTATTGAGCAGTATTGATTGGGGAACGTGTAAGGGTTCAGTTTGAGTTTTCCCGTATACACTTCGGCCGAATTGAGCGTACAGGGTATTTCCCGATCCCCGTCAAAGGCCCGCACCGCGGCGGGAACGCTTCTGCCAAGAACGTCGTGGATTTTTGTTTTCCTTACGGCCTTTGTGTCGGACGCGAGGGGCACGTCAAGATCGTTGAATTCCAGCCTTCCCATAAGCCTGGGCTCAAGATCGACGGTAACGGTAACGGGACTTGATCTCACCTGCCCCGACGCGTTGAACAGGGCCGCGGCGTCCCGGCTTTTAAGGGTCTTTCCGCCGATGGCGCCGTAAAAGATTCCGCACCTGTCAAGCAGCGCCTCGCCTATTTCCCTGACCTGGTTGTACCGGTACAGCATGTCCCTGTGTACTTCGTCAATGCTGCACCCGCAGATGCTGTCGTGGGGCATGTTCTGAAGAAGATGGCGCCATGCCTCAAGTATCAGTTCTTTTGGGTACGCATAGCCCTGAAAGGCGGCAATGCTGTGTATGGGTTCGACAATGTCAAGAAGAAGCCTTTCACATTCAAAATTTAACTGTTTCAGGTACATGCGGGTTGAAATGGTGGAGGTAAGAAGAATCGCCGTGTGGGTACCCATCATCTCGCCCTTTACGGTCTTGAGATTTTTTCCCTCTAGTTTTTCACAAAGATCGGTAAAGAATTTTTCCAGCGTCGTATGAACGATTTTTCCGTTCCTCATCCGTTCATTCGCGCCTTTTATTACTTTTGAAAGATAGGGAACCGCCTCAAGATGATCCCCTCCGTTGCTCATGTACAGAATATTGGTGTTTGCGTTTGAGGAAAAATCGTCTATGTACCTGTCGAGCCTTGCGGCAAGCACATCAGGATCGTCGGGGAATTCCGCGCCTGTTGAATAGCCCTTGGGCATGAGGTTCACAAGAATCTTTGAGCCGTCGGGGGCTTCCCAGCAGAATTCGTTCTTGTCTATTTCTTCCGTAGCCCCGCGCCAGAAGGTCATCCATTTCATGCCGAGCCCGCTTAATATCTGGGGCATCTGCGAAGGATGCCCGAAGGAATCGGGAAGGTATCCTATGTTCATTTTTTTGCCGCCGAACTTCCGTACAAGACGTTCCCCCATGAGCCAGTTGCGTATGTGGGCCTCGCCTGAAATAAGCACTTCGTCGGGAAGCACGTACCAGGGCCCGATAACAAGACGCCCGGAATCCACGAATTTTTTTATCCGTTCAAATTGCTCGGGCTTTACGGCAAGGTAATCTTCAATAGGGATCATCTGCCCGTCCATCATAAATGAAACGTACTGGGGATCTTTTTCAAGAATGTCAAGAAGATTGTCCATGAGCTTGACAAGACGGACGCGGAAATTCTGGAAATTGAGATACCATTCACGATCCCAATGGGTTTTTGACACCGCGTAAACAACTTTTGCCTCAGACATGATAAGCCTCCGCTATGTTGGTAAAGGGCAATACTACCCCTTAATCGCCCCCGCCGTCATTGCGGAAACGATGAATTTTTGCAGTATGACAAAGAGAACGATCGTGGGCGCGATGGCTACCACGCTTCCGGCCGCGAGGAACTGTGTGTTGATGCTGGTCAGCGACGACTGCAGGTTGACAAGGGACACGGACACGGGCATCTTGGCCGGGGCGCTTATCAGGATATAGGGCACCACAAACTGGCTCCAGCTGCTTATGAACACGAGGAGGGAAGCCGAGAAAAGGCCGGGGGTAATGACGGGCAGGAGTACGCGGGTTACTATCTGCATCCGGTTACAGCCGTCGATGGTTGCGGCCTCGTCAAGCTGGACAGGAATGGTGTCAAGAAATCCGCGTATGAACCACACCTGAAACGGAATAGAAACGGCAATGTAAATGGCGATGAGGCCGAAGTACGAATTGAGGAGTCCTATTCTGGAAAAATAACGGTAAAGGGGAATGAGCATGACGATGGGGGATATCATCTGGAAGAGGAGTATCGAAAACTGCAGAACGCGGCTCAGGGCAAATTTGATCCGCGAAAAAGCGTAGGCCGCCGGTATGGTTATCAAAAGGGTTCCCACAACCGTGACGATGGTAATGTAAAAAGAATTGCGCACCCCCGCGAAGATGTTGTACTGGTTGATGACATAGCCGTAATTTTTAAGGTAAAGGGAGCCCGGCAGGATTTTCGGGGGAAAACGGTACAGTTCCTGCATGGTCTTGAAGCTCAGGGAAACGGTCCAGACCACGGGAAACAGAAAAAAGACCGCGATAAGAACAAAAAACACATACAGAAAAAACCGCGACAGGACCTTTCCGCCTTTTCCCCGTCTTTTCATTTTTATTCCCCCCTTGCCACGAACCGTATGTAAAACAGGGACATGATGATGTTTATAAACAAAAGGATAACGGCCATGGCGCTGCCCTGCCCAAGATTGTACATGCTGAATATGCGGTTGTAAACGCCCAGCACCAGCACCTCGGTACTGCGTCCCGGCCCTCCGCCTGTCAGGGACATGACCATGTCAAACGTGTTAAAGGTGTTAATGATATTCAGAAGAATGTTGACGGTAATAACGGAACGCATGGAAGGAAGGATAATGTGCCAGAGGCGGCTCCACATGTTCGCCCCGTCTATGTAGCCCGCCTCGATAACATCCCGGGAAACGGTTTTGAGCCCCGCGTACAGAAGGATCATGCTCTGGGCTGTTCCCCGCCATACATTAGCTACGGAAACCGAAATGATGGCGTGATTGGGGTTCGACAAAAAGTCCACCATGGATACGCCGAAAAGTGAAAGACCGTAATTGAAGATGCCGGAAGGTGATTCTTCCAGCATGATTTTCCAGATGACGCCTATAACTACGCCGGGTATGGCCCAGGAAATAAGGGCTATGGTGCGGGTAACAAGCGTGCCCTTCGCCCTTCCCCTTTCCCCGTGGTCCACCGCGTAGGCAATCGCGAAACCAAGGAGGAACTGAAACACAACGCTTATTGAAACAAAGATAAAGGTGCGCCGGAGGGACTGATAAAAAGCCTGGGAGGTAAAAACATTTATATAGGAGCGGAACGTGTAAACATATTCGTTTGAAGTCATCTTCGCGTCGGTAAAACTGTAGCGGACAACGTCAATGACAGGATAAAGGTAAAAACAAAAAAGCACAACAAGAAGCGGCAAGAGCCATAACAAAGGCCCCCGCACGAGGCGGCGCGGAAAACCCGCTTTTGAAAGGACTGTGGCGTTACTCCGCATTGGGCAAGCTCCTGTACGGGAAATAAAAAGGCGTCCCCTCTATCCCGGCGACGCCTTGTACGGTACTACTGCGAGATGTTCTGCGACATGATCCTTAACGCCGCTTCAGGCGTTGCCGCTCCGGTAATGACATCGGAAATGGCTACCTGGAATTCCTGCGAAATGGCGGGGTATATTTCCACGCCGGGGCGGACCCTTGCGAATTCAAGCTCTTTCGCGTAGGCCACAAGAACGGGATCGTTTTTGAAAAAATCCGACTTTTCATAAATCGTGGATCTGCAGGGAAGCTGTCCGGAGATGGAGCTGTACTCGTCCATCGCCGCGTCGTCGATGTAGCAGCTGATGGCGAAATCGGCGGCCAGCTTGCGTTTTTGATCGTCTTTGGTGAACACCGCCAGTGTCCATCCGCCGGCGGTGGAGACGCGCTTTCCTCCCTGCGGCATGGGAATCTGGGCAAGGCCCCAGGTGTCGGAAAATTCCTTGTCGCCCATGATGGTCCTTAACTGGGAAGAAAGCCAGCTTCCGCCCACAAACATGGCTACCTTTCCCGCGACAACTTCGTTGTTCATGTCGCTGTCGGTACCGAAGGTGGTAACCCGCGCCGGAGAAATGCCCGAGTCAATGGTCCGTTTAAGGAACGCGAGGGTGTTCAAGAGATAGGTACGGTTGTTTCCCTGATCGAAAACAGGGTTTCCGCTGCCGTCCACCAAAGATCCGCCCTGGGACCAGAACCACGGAAGTATGTCGCAGGACGTGGTTTCGTTGCGTCCGGCGGGATAAAGAAGGGGAGTGTAGTCCTTTGCCTTGAGTTCCTGGCCCAGGGAGAACAGTTCTTCCCATGTTTTAGGCGGATTGGGTACGAGCGCCTTGTTGTAATAAAGCACGCGCACATCGGTAGTGTGCCAGAGGGCCACGAATTTTCCGTTGTACGTTACGCCTTCCTGGGCAAAGGGAAACCAGGACGCCTTGTCAATGCCTTTTTCGGCAAGCACGTCGTCCAGCGGCTGGAGGTACTGCTTGAAGTTGGGAAGCACAAAAGAGTCCACTTCCGCGAAGTCGGGGGCGTTCCCGTCCGCCGCCTGGATAAGCAGCTTGCCCATGGAATCATTGATGTTGACGCTTTGGGCGACCGGCACGATTTTGACATCGGGGTGAGCTTCCGCCCAGGCCCTTGCCTTCTTTTCAAAATAGGAAGCTACGCCGCTGTCGGTTGAAGTGAGCCAGTGACCGGGATCGGGCTGAAAGGTAATTTCGATGGGAGCGTCGGCCCGCCCGACCATCTGGTTATTTACCACAATCGCCTGACTGCCCGAAGTTCCGGACTGTTTCCCGCCGCATGACACGAAGGCCGCGCAGAGAATAGCCGCGGTCAGAATAAACAACGCCTGTTTCTTCATAAATCTGAATCCTCCTGAAAATAGATTAGAGTCCATATAATAATCCCCCTTCTTTTTCCGCCTGTACAGGATCGGATTTTGTATTATGTGTGTTTTTTCATGGGCCGCCTGCAATAAATTGTAAACTGCTTGAGGCTGTTCCAAAACTTCAGTTTTTGGAACAAACCCGCTTTATTGTTTGCTTTTTTTACGGGGGTGTGGAATAATGTTTCTATGCGTTTCAGGTTCAGATCGCGCCTGCAGGGGAAACTGTTCGTCCTTTTTTCGGTGATTATCATTCTGCCCCTTATTTTTTGTTCATTCTTCATTTCCCGCCAGTCAATGGACATTGTGGAAAAAAACACCGGTTCCGCGTATATAGCCCGGCTTGAATTTTTTTCCGACCGCTTCCGCCTTATTATTGAAAAATTCTACCAGGATCTGCTCAACACGGCGGTAAACAGAACGGTGCGGAACCTGATGTTTGCCCCCATGAACGTGACCGATGATGGTTACGCGGAAAACATGGCGCACCTCGCGTTCCTTGCGGGGAACATGCTGTTTACCGACAACATGATACACAGTGTCGTTATTTATTCACGGGAACGAAACTGGCTTTTTGTAAGCAGTAACGCTACTTCGAATATTTATACAGGGGATCTTTCCGGCCTTGAATGGCTGGGGACGGCGGCGGAACGGGACCGCGGCGTCTACATGACCGCAAGCTCGTCGGTCTCGCCCCGGGCGAAAACAAACGGCGAAAAAGTCATTTCCCTTTTTGTGTCCGTAATGAGCATGAAGAACTACCTTCCCGCCGGCTATATCTCCGTCAACCTGGACATAAAGGCCATTCAAAGCCAGCTCCTCCAGAGTTTTCTCCGGGATAACCCCAGCAGCGTCATAATTACCGACAGCGAGGGCGGCGTCATTTCCGGTTACGGGCGGCCTGTTACCCTTGAACTGCTTGGCCGCATTTCCACGGCCGCGGAAGAAAGCGGGGGCCAGGGCTATTACCATGAAACAATAAAGGGTGAAAAATTTCTTGTATCCTATTCCGCCATTTTACCCTACGGGTGGAAGGTTTTTGTTCTTACCCCTTACCGGCAGATAATACACCAGAACATGATGATAACCAGGGTTGTGTTTCTGGTTATTGCCATTTTTATTCTGCTCAGTACGGGCATCGCCTGGATTCTTTCGATAAATCTGCTTAGCCCGCTGCAGATTCTTTTCGGGGCCATGCGCCGTGTCAAGGACGGAGAACTTGACTGCACCATTCCCCTTGTCAGAAAAGATGAAATCGGCCTTCTCTACGACGGATTTAACGAGATGTCGAAAAATCTCGCGAGCATGGTGGAAAAGCTCTATCAGGATGAACTTGTCAAAAAGGATCTTCGCCTTAAGATGATGGGGTATCAGATCAACGCGCATTTTTTGTACAACACGCTTGACGCGATACACTGGATGGCGAGGATCAACAAGGTTCCCCAGATCACGAGCCTTGTTTCCTCCCTGGTTTCCTATTTCAGAATCGCGCTCAGTGAAGGTCAGGACATTATCACCATAGAACAGGTAATACAGATGGCGGAAAGTTACATGAACATTTACACTATTAAAAGTGATTTTATTGTTGATTTTGTCGTTAACATTGACAGAACGCTTTACGGAAAAAAGACGCTGAAATACATATTCCAGCCTCTGCTTGAAAACGCCCTCAATCACGGCATTGAAGGAAAAGCGGACAGCGGCGTTGTGGAGCTTTCGTGTACGCCGGAAGGAGACGATCTGGTTTTTACCGTAAGCGACACGGGCGCGGGAATTCCCCCCGGAAAACTGAAAGATCTGCGGCATTCCCTGGAAAAAAACGACATGAATGAAGTGGGCAATTTCGCGCTTCGCAACATCAACATGCAGATAAAGATACATTACGGAAACAGGTACGGCCTTAACATAGAAAGCGTTCCGGGCGCGGGGACTAAAGTGTATGTCCGTGTTCCCGTTCTGATGGAGGAGGACCATGTCCAGTCTGCTGGTTTGTGACGATGAAAAATGGATAAGGGAAGGCATTGCCGGGGCAATCGACTGGGCTTCCCTGGGAATAGACACGATCCTTACGGCCAGGGACGGCGCCAGCGCGGTGGAAATAGTTCGCGGGCAAAAACCCGATATCGTAATTACCGACATCAGAATGCCCAATTTAAGCGGGCTTGAAATGATAGAGGCGATAAGGGAAACAATCTGCCCGAATCGCATTATAGTCATCAGCGGGTTTTCCGATTTCGAATACGCGCGGACGGCGTTACAGCTCGGCGTCTCCGATTATCTTCTAAAGCCCGTTAACGAGGATGCCCTGCGGGGAGCGGTTGAAAAATGTCTAAACGCGGTCAGGGAAGACGAGTTTGCCCTCCGCTTGCGGAAGGAAGCAGGCCTTGACCGCCTTACCCTGTGGCTTAACCACATTGACGCGCAGATTTCCGGCCTGGATGTTTTACTGTCCGGTTTCGGCATCGACGCGGAAAAGACGCCCTTTGTGCGCGCGGGAATATGCAGGCCCGATTTTTCACGGGGGCTTTTCCCCGCCCATCAAACGCCGGTGACAGGCGCCGTTGAAGAATCCGGGGCCGCATACCTTCTCTTTCAGCCGTCCGCCTCCGAATACGCGTGCCTTTTTTTCAGGGATCGTTCAACGGATCTCAAGACCTGCGACACGGGCCTTATGGGCCGCGTGTTTTACGGGAACCTGCCGGGAATAACGGAGGCCGGTTCCTTTACCGGGGAAGGGGGATGGACGCGTCTTGAAGACGGCTGGGTTTCCTACAACCAGGCGGAGGCGGCCCTTCTGTACAGTCTGATTTACGCAAAACGGCATACGTTCATTTATGATGAATTGCGCGGCCGCAGGGAAAAACCTCTCACCGCCGATTTCAGGGTTTCCAAGCCTGTCGTGCTTTTGGCAAACCGCCGCTTTGCCGGGTACAGGGCCTGGGTGGAGGAGATATTCGGGGTAATTAACGGCGGCGCGGAGCAGATAAACCCCCGCGATCTAATCGCCTTCTTTTCTTCCCTTGTTTCCGGCATAGGCCGCCTCTGGGAACTTGACGACGGGGAACTGCAGGCAATACGTGAGGAAATTGAAACGGCCTGGCGGCAGGAAGACCTGTACAGAAAACTTCTTTTTCTGCCTGAACGGCTGCCGCCCGAAAGACAGGTCGGCGTCAAGCGGAATTTTTTGCAGGCGCTTGATTATATCGAAAAGCACTATTCGCGGCCGGTTACCATGGCCGGAACCGCCTGTGCCCTGCAGTTAAACGCTTCCTATTTTTCAAAAATGTTCAGCGAATGCGCGGGAGAGCCTTTCCTTAAATTTCTTACCAGATACCGCATGGAAAAAGCAAAGGAATTGCTCCGTGAAAGCAACGGGAAAATTTATGAGATTTCGGAAAAGGTAGGGTACGCCGATTACCGTATTTTTTCAAAAAATTTCAAGGAATACGCCGGAATCAGCCCGGCCGGTTTCAGGAGCCGCATCGTGTAAGGCCCGCCTCAAGACTGTCCCAGAGCTTGAGGAAGGGATCGATCTCCGCGCGTACCATTTTAAGAAAGGCGATGTCGGATACGGGGGGCCTCGCGCCGCCGCGTCCGGCGCAGCCGGGGAGGTGCGCCCACAGGTAATCGAGGCTGTCAACAAGAGCGCCGAGTGTTTCCTTTCCGGCGGCGCGTTCTCCCGTAAGCATGCCGCGGAGTTCGGCAAGATTTTCGCGCTCGTCCCGGACAAAATCAAGCAGCGCCTCTTTTCCGCCGCCGGGTTTTTTTCCGGGAAGATCCCCCGTGTTTTCCGGGGGCCCGGCGCTTTCCCCCAGCAGCCGGCATGCTTCTTCGGTGTCCACCGTCTTTACGCCCAGGTAAAGGCCGCTGCCCCGGATACATGAGATCCTTGTCCCGGAGAATTCCCGTTCAAAAAG
>JAISEB010000077.1 GCA_031264395.1 Treponema sp.
CTGTCCGCGTTTCCCCCGTTTTGAACAACGACGGGATAGCTCTTCCCTATGCGGGAAATCGCCGGTTCCACCGCGTCCGCCCTGCTGTACGCGCCCAGCTGCAGGTAATATTTTCCGTCTTCAAGGCTGCTGATCACCGGTACCGAAAAGATCCCGGCCGGGGCGGGCCCGGATTCGGCGGGAATGCCGGCGTCCTGTTCGGGCGGCGCGGATGTTTCGGACGCGGGTGTTTCGGAGAGGGGGGGAATAACGGATTCAGGCGGTATGGTGTACCAGTCTTCCGGGGGACGTTCATGTGAGGGAACCATGGTCAGTTCCGTTATGGTTCCGCTTTCCGCTTCCGTAATCAATCCCTTTTCTTCCGCCGCTTCACCCGGTTCGTCCGCCGGGGGGAACGTCCTTTCCTCAGGAGGCGCGGCTTCCGCCAGATCCGGGGCAGAGGGGGGGGACTCAGGCGGCTGCGGGGGGGCGGATACCTCAGGCTGTTCTGCGGGAACAGGGACCGCCCAGGCAAGATCCGGCTCCTTGTCTTCCGCTCCGGAAGCGGCGGGCGGACTGTAATAATCGGGAACGTCGACAATGTCTTCCCCCGTGTTTTCACCGTCCGGGGAACTTCCTTCGGCAATATCCGCCGCGGGATCTTCCGCGGGCCCGCCTTCCCCGGCAATGTCCTCCCGGTCAATCTTTTCCCCGGCGGGATCTTCCGTAAAAACGTTTCCCCCGGGGACTTCCCGTATCCCTTCGGCGGTTTCGGCGCCCGGTTTTTCCCCGGACCTTTCTTCTGAATTTTCCGCGGCGATACGCGCCTTTGGATCAAAATCGGGATCGCCTGAAGAGGCCAGCCCTTCGGTAAAAAGGGAGAACGCTATCGGGTCCTGCGGCTGAACCATCCTGATCCTGCCGACAGCTCTTGCCCTCAAGCCTATGTTCCTGGCGGCGTCCCGCGACAGCACCGCCAAAAGCCCGGGTGTATCAAGGGAACCGGCCACGATAACCCTGATGCTTTTCCCCGTTTCAAGGTTCGTCACATCCACAACCGTATTGCGGGGAAAAGAATTGGTGATCGCGTAATATCCGTCGTCGGGCAGTTCACCGTCCGCCGAAACCGAGGCCGCGCCTTCCCATACCGAGGCGCCGGTGAGGAACACGAGTACCGGCAGTAAAAACAATGGCAGGCATCTTTTCATACGTCTTTCCTTTTTCCTGTGTTTTACGCGTCGTTGAGGCGGGGCAGGAGTCTTCTGGCTTCCTGTTTCACCCAGGCAAATTCGTCATCCATCGAAACATTCGCCTTTTCCGTACACTGCTGTTCAAAGAGCATGCGGCAGGGGCTGGTTGTAAAAACCCGGAGCGACACCTGCCGGGGCTTTGTATTCCCGGTTTCCGTTCCGGAACCACTGTGGTATTCCAGAATGGCGACAATAAAAAAATCCATGCCCCCCTCCGCCGCTTCCGCTATATCATCCTTTGCCTCATCGGGCAATTCCCCGCCGGGCTTGTCCTTCAGCCTGAGCATGGGAGCGCTGCTGACGATGTGTCCCGCGTCAAAAAAAACGTCCAATAAACCGTTTTCCCAGAGGCTCGAGCAGGTATTGATCCCGTCTTCCGGGGAAAGTCCCGTTTCGACTACCATAAAAGAAACCGTCGCAGCCTCAAGACAGACGCCGAAACCCGCAAGCAGGAACAGTACGGCGATTTTTTTTAAAGCCATGGAATCCTCCCCCTTCAGTATCGGTACAAAAAGAACGCCGCCTGAGCGCTTTATTCAACGATGTTTTCCGCCCGCGCTTCACTTTCCGTCCCGGTTTCATTATACTTTTTTTGTGAATTATTACGCTCTTCAGGTAAAAACCAGGGGAGAAGAGAAGTACATCAGGCTGTTCAGGGCTCTTCACCCCAACATTACTATCCCGTTCTATTTTCCGCGTAGAGAAATAGACATACGCCGGAAGGGAAAGATTATCCGGTCTACCACCGCCATATTTCCCGGTTACATTTTCGCGGAACTTGATTCCGGGGACGACATCATGAAATACCAGTGGTCCATGCGGCGCACCGACGGTTTTTTCCGGTTTCTCCGTTCCAACCGGAATATTTCCGCCCTCGCGGACAGGGATCTGGAACTGGTGCTCCATTTTATCAAAAAGACGGGAACCGTCGCGGGAAAATCGAAGGCGTATTTTGACGAAAATTCCCGCATCGTCGTTACCGAGGGGCCCCTCATGGGACTTGAGGGAATGATAATAAAGGTCGATAAAAGAAAAGGGAGGGCAAAGATCAAGCTTGATCTGTACGACGATTCGTTTTCCGTCGATCTCGCCTTTGAGACGATAGGAAAACTGGAACAACGGTGAACGCGCGGCAAGCGGGATCTTTCGCTTAATTTCATGACAATAAAAAATTCGGGCCGCCTGTACATCATCGGGGCCGGATTCGCCGGCCAGACTCTCGCGAACGAGATCAAACGCAAGGCCATATTCGGCGAAGTGGTGGCCTTTCTGGACGACGATCCCGGAAAAATAGGCCGCCGCATCGAAGGCATCCCTGTCCTGGGCCCCATACGCGACGTAGCCCGGCTCTTGCGGATGAACCCCGCCGACGAGGCGATCATCGCCATTCCGGGGGCAAGCCGCGAATACCTCAAGGAAATTTACGAGATCCTCAAAAAAGCCGGATTTGTCAAGATACGCATACTTCCGGGAATTTCCCAGATCATCGAGGGAGACGCCCATCTCATACAGACCCGTTCCATAGATCCCCAAGACCTCCTGGGACGGACCCCGGTGGCCGTCAACCTGAGGCAGAGTCTTGTGTATCTGCGGGGAAAACGGGTGCTGGTAACCGGGGCCGGGGGTTCTATTGGAAGCGAACTCTGCCGGCAGCTCCTTTCGGGCGGCGCGGAGCGGCTCTATCTTTTCGGCCACGGCGAGAATTCGATCTACCAGATAGACCGGGAACTCAGGCTTCTTCAGGAAGAGGGAGTCGGCGAAAAGGCGGCGCTGGTGCCGGTTATCGGGGATCTGAAAGACAAAAACTACATGGACTATATTCTGGGGAAGCTCAGGGCGGACGTGGTGTTTCATACCGCCGCCTATAAACATGTGCCCCTCATGGAAGAAAACCCGGTAGCGGCCATAGAGAACAACCTCATGGGGACCGGCAACCTTATCCGCGCGGCGCGGAAACACGGGGTTAAACGCTTTGTCCACATTACCACCGACAAGGCCGTGGAGCCGGTGTCGGTGTACGGGGTTTCCAAGTACCTCTGCGAACAGCTGGTGCTGGAAACCGCCCTTAACGCCGGGGACGGTTCCGGGGAAGATTTCATGGTGGTCCGTTTCGGCAATGTTCTGGGTTCGCGCGGTTCCATCATGCCTCTTTTCCAGAAGCAGATAGAAAAGGGCGGCCCGGTCACGGTAACCCATCCTGAAATGCGCCGCTGGTTTATGACCATTCCCGAAGCCTGCTCCCTGGTGCTTAAGGCGGGCGGCGTCGGCGAAAACGGAAGGCTCTACCTTCTGGATATGGGGGAACCGGTATGCATACGGGATCTTGCCGAACAGATGATACGTTTCTACGGCTTTATCCCCGAATCCGACATAAGCGTTGAATATATAGGGCTCCGTCCCGGCGAAAGGCTTGACGAACAGCTCTGGAGCGCCGACGAGACGCTTGAAAAAACCGAACACGGCCGCATCCTCAGGGTGCGGAAGAAGGGCGGAAAGGCGGGGAACATGGCGGCCCTTATGGAAAAACTTGAACCCGTCTGCCGTTTCGATCCGCAAAAAAGCGGGCAGTACCGGAACGCCTCCCTTTTAAGGGAGATCCTCGCCGAAGCCGTCCCCAGTTTCGGCAGGGAAAGCCGGTCCCGCACCGGAAGCCCGGCGGCCGGGGAGTACTTCGAAATGGAAAGGGAAAACCGGAGCGAACCGGCGGCTGTTTATGGAGGCTGAGCCCGTTCCCTTTGCCCGCCCTTTTTTCGGCAGAGAGGAAGAGGAGGCGGTAATAAGGGTGCTCAGGTCGGGCTGGCTGACCACGGGAAAAGAGACCCTTGCCTTCGAGGAAGAATTCGCTGATTTTCTTGCGGGTTATGCCGCGCCCGCGAATTCCGCCGCGCCCGCCCTTCCCCCTCAAAAACCCTTTTGTCTCGCGGTGAATTCCGCCACGTCAGGCCTCCATCTGGCCCTTGCCGCGCTGGGCGCGGGACGGGGCGATCTGGTGCTGGTTCCGTCCTATACCTTTGTATCCACCGCCGAAACGGCCCTCTACCTCGGGGCGGAGCCGGTCTTTGTCGATTCCGCGCCCGGATCTTTTCACATGGACCCGGACGCCCTTGAGGAAACCCTCACGCGGCTTGCCGCGGGCCTTCCGGCGTACGGGAAAAGGGGGAAAGATTTCGGCCCGAGGGGAAAAGCGGCGGCGGTCATCCCCGTTCATTTCGGAGGCCTCCCCTGCCCCATGAAGCCCATACTCGAAACGGCCCGCCGCTTCGGCATTGCCGTTATAGAAGACGCGGCCCACTCGTTTCCTTCCCGCACCGGGGAAGGCTGCGCGGGAACACTGGGGGACATGGGGGTGTTTTCGTTTTACGCGACAAAGACCATCACCACGGGAGAAGGGGGCATGGTAGTATGCCGGGACGGGGAAAAGGCGGAACGCGTACGGACGCTCAGATCCCACGGCATAGACCGGGCCGTCTGGAACCGCTATACCGACGCAAAGGCGTCCTGGTACTACGAGGTGACGGAACAGGGCTACAAATACAACCTCCCCGACATTCTGGGGGCGGTCGGACGTGTCCAGCTTTCCCGGGCCGAAACGCTCCTTGCCATGCGCGAGGCGGCGGCCCGGCGGTACGACGAGGCGTTCGCTAGCGAGGAAGCCCTGATAATCCCGCCGACAGGGCCCGGCGACGCGCGGCATCTGTACCCCCTGCGCCTTGACACCGGAAAACTTTCGGTATCAAGGGATGTTTTTATTGAAAAGCTAAGGGAAAGGGGGATAGGCGCGTCGGTGCATTTTATCCCCCTGCACAGCATGCCCTATTACAGGAAGCGCCAGAATCTCCAAGAGGACGATTTCCCCCAGGCCATGAAAAGCTACCGGGCTGAAATTTCCCTTCCCCTATGGCCGGGCATGACGGAGGCAATGACGGAAAGGATAGTCAGGATGGTCAAAGCCCTGATCCGCGAATATAATAAATAATATGGAAAGCGTCCCCTTTACCGGAGACATCTCGCCGAAACCGCTCCTGTACGGCCTTACCCTGCGTTCGCCTGTTGCCGGGGGGCGGCTGCGGAAAATTGAATGTCCCCGCCTTCCCTCTTCCTTCCTCCTCGTTACCGCCGCCGACATTCCGGGCAGAAACGCCCTTGAGGATTTTCCCGTTCCCGTTCTTGCCGGGGATAAACTTTCATATATAGGCGAACCGGTGGGAATTCTGGCGGGGCCGGATCAGACAAGGCTGAAAGAGTACGCGGGCCGGATCAGGGTAATCGCCGAAGAGGACGGCGAAGCGCCGGCGTTCACCTGCCACAGCGTAAAGCCCGGCATGATCCTCGCCGAACGGAACATCGGTTCGGGCGATACCGGTGCGGCCTTCGCAAGGGCCTCGGCCGTTATAAGCGGCGAATACAAGACAGGCATACAGGAGCACTGGTACGCCGAGCCTCTGGGAGCGGTGGCGCTCTACACCCCGGAAGACACCCAGATAACCATACGAACCGCCACCCAGTGGCCCTACCATGTTAAACATTCCGCCGCCGCCCTGCTTGACATAGCCCCGTCCCGGATCTTCGTGGAAAGCACCGCCATAGGCCTGCACATGGACGGCAAGATCTGGTACCCCTCGCTGGTGTCCTGCCACGCCGCCCTTGCCGCCTTCATCATGAAAAAAAACGTCAGGCTCATTTTGACAAGGGAAGAAGATTTTCTTTATTCTCCCAAACGGAACGAATCCGAAATACAGATACGCAGCGCCCTGGGGGAAAAGGGGGAACTTCTGGCGCTCGAGATCAACGTCGAGGTTAATCTGGGCGCGGGAGGGGTCTTTGCCGGTGAAATTCTTGACCAAACCTGTCTGGGGGCGCTGGGAAACTGCCGGACGGAGAACCTGAAACTTTCCGGAAAGGCGTTTGAAACCAATCTCCCCCCCCAAGGGCCCCTTTCGGGTTTCGGCCTTGCCCAGGGGTTTTTCGCCATGGAACGGCATATATCCCGGATAGCCGATGTCCTGCGCGTCGATCCCGGTGAATGGCGGAAAAACAACCACACAGGCCGGGGGGGAACCCTTGCCATAGGCGTTCCCGTAAAGGAAAACCCTCCTGTGGAACAGCTGCTGGATACGGCGGCCTCCATGAGCGACTACAGCCGCAAGTGGGCCAGTTATGAACTTCTCCGCCAGAGCCGGAAGAAGGACGGCGTGTATGAACAGAGGGAACCGCTGCGGGGTATAGGCATAGCCTCCGCCTGGCAGGGCAGCGGTTTTTTATACGCCGGGTCCGACAAAGGGCTTTATTCGGTGGAACTGACCCTGGAAAAAAACGGCTCCCTGGAAATCAAAACCAGCATGGTCACTTCCAACAACAGTTACGCCCGTATCTGGGGGAACCTCGCCTCCGAAATTCTCGCCATAGACGCCGGCATGGTCCGCATCATATCCGGCCATACCGAGCGCGTTCCGGATTCCGGGCCCGCGAGCCTTTCCCGCAACATCACCGTCCTTACAAGACTCGTGGAAAGCGCCTGCCTTGCCATCAGAAAATTGCGTTTCCGCGATCCCCTGCCCATCACAGTGCGCCGTAGCAGCCGGCCGGCAAAGGGAACCGCCTGGGAAGGGCTCATTCCCGCCGTTCCCGGGTCCCTCCGCAACGACGCCGGCGTTCTTTTCGACAAAAACAGCCTTTCCCGCCTCTCCTGGGCGGCGGCGGTCGTGGAGGTGGAAATAGACCCGGTAACATATACCCCCGGCATACGGGGCGTCTGGCTCGGCGTGGACGGCGGGAAAATTCTGCTTGAGGAAAGGGCCCGGCGCTGTCTCAAGGCCGAAGTCATACAGGCGCTGGGATGGACGGCCCTTGAACATCCGCGGTACGAGGAGGGGCGTCTTGGCGGGGAAAAGGCGGACGATTACAACATACCCGGACTCGAGGCCATCCCTCCCATCAGCATCGACTTTATCTGGAACGATACGGCCGATCCCCGGGGCATAGGGGAACTTCCCTCCGGCTGTGTTCCCGCCGCCTTTGTACAGGCGGCGTCCCAGGCCATGGATCATCCGTTTTCGAAGATCCCCCTCACCGCCCTTGATATATGGGAAGCGGGCAAGCTCAAAAAAAAGGAGAACTCCCCGTGACGATCGGTTTTATATTAAACGGCGAAGACGTGGTTGTCAGAACAGACGCGGACATCAGGCTTGCCGAGATACTCAGGGTGGATTTCGGCCTCATGGGTTCAAAGTGCGGCTGTTTAAGCGGCAGGTGCGGTTCCTGTTCGGTGTTCTTTAACGGCGCCGTAACCCAGTCATGCCTCATACCCGCCTTCAGGATCAGGGGGAGTGAAATAATTACCATCGAGGGCTTTTCCCAGACCGACGAATTTCAGGATATCGTTTCGGGCTTTTCCCGGGCCGCCCTTGAAAACTGCGGATTCTGCAATAACGGCAAGATCCTTTCGGCCGAAGCCCTGCTGGAACAAAACCCCCGCCCTTCCCGGGAGGAGATACTCGCCGGTTTCAGCGGCGTACGCTGCCGCTGCACCGATCCCGACAGCCTTGTGGCGGCGCTTCAGTGTGTGGCGGAGATACGGCAGCGGAGGCTCTATGGCCGCTCAGCATAACCAGGTTTTCTTCCCCGCCGCCTTTCAGGAACTCTTCGCGTCCTGGGCCCGGTTTCCCGACGCGCTTCCCTTCGCCGGGGGCACGGCCTTTATCCGCGGCCAGGGTACGCATATACCGGAGCTTCCCCGCGGCATACTTTCCCTTGACCGGCTGGAGGAACTCCGCCGCGTGACCAGAACCGAACGGTACCTGGAAATGGGCGCCATGGTAAAACTCAACGACATCACGCGGCTCGGCAAAATCGTCCCCGAAGCCCTGAGGCTGTGCCTGGAAGGCATAGGCAGCCCGCAGCTCCGCGGCCTTGCCACCATAGGGGGGAACATCTGTTTCAGGGACAGGCGGCTTGACGCCTCCTCCGCCATGACCGCCCTTGACGCGGCGTTTGAGCTTCGAAACGCCCAGAATACCCGCTGGATATCCGCCGCGCGCTTTTTTTCCTCTCCGGGTTCCCCCATCCTTAACCAGGGGGAACTTCTTACCCGCATCAGGGTTCCCCTTGACCAGTGGGACTATACGGTGTACCGCAAATTCGGGAACAGCCTTGACGCGGGGGGAAGTTTCGTATTCCTCATGAAAAACCAGAAAAACATCCTCAGCGACATACGCATCGTATTTGCCGGAAAGGGGATACTCCGCGATAAAAACACCGAAACGCTGCTCATCGGAAAGCAGCTTCCCCTTAACATCCGGGACGCGGAAGACTTTATGGATCACTGGCGTACCTTCCTTTCCGCGCTGGAAGATCCCCAGCCGCTCATCCGGGCGGAGATCGTAAACCTTGTGGAAACCCTCATCCTCAATCTGGCCGACTGACCCCTTCCGCCGGGCGCCGGAGCCGCCAAACCGTACCCCTGCCCGCGTTGCAATTAGTTCCCCGAAATGATATGTTGTTCATGAAATGAACAACCCGCGGGTTCATGGAGCGTGTTTCGGCCGCACATGCTTCCCCGGGCGGGGCCGTACCGGGCGCGCGCTTTTTGGCCCCATGCAGCAATTTTCCGGGGGAAATCCGCCGGTATCCCGAGTTTCCGGCATCCGCGCCGGAAATGTTTTGCCGTGCCTTTTTATGGACAATCTTCCCGACTCCGAATTCATCATTCTGGAAAATATCTACGGCTCGGAAGGGGCGCTCCGCCAGCGGGATCTTGCCAGCGCCGCGGGCATGTCCCTGGGAATGACCAACGCCATTCTTAAAAGGCTTGTCAAGAAGGGTTTCATCACCGTTCAAAAGCTCAACAGCCGCAGCATTCAATACGCCGTTACCCTTGAGGGGATCAACGAGATCCTTCACCGGAGCTACCGGTACTTCAAGCGGACCATAAAAAACATCGTTTTTTACAAGGATACGCTTGATGAACACATACAGCAGGCAAAGCGGCGCAGGATCAACACCGTGCTCCTGGTTGGGATAAGCGATCTGGATTTTATCATCGAACACGCCTGTCACCGCTGCGGCGTCAGTTTCCTCAAGGCGGTCGACGCCGAAACGGCCGCCGAAGCCATGGACGACCGCACCCTTACGGTATACGCCGAGCATATTCCCGAATCTTCCGGGACGCCGAAGAATACCCTGTATCTTTCGAGCGTACTCCTGTCAAATCCCGAGAGGATCTTTTTCAGGGGAAACAAAGAGTGAAAGAAGACAAAGAGTGAAAGAAGAACGGATCTTTTCCTTCGCCGGAAAGATATCAAAGATCATCATAGGGGAAGCGGCGCCTTCCGCCGCCGAAATTATCCAAGGTGCGGGCGGGAACGTTTCCGGCCTCCTTGTAATCTGCGACGAGCATACTCTTCCTGTCGCGGAAAAAATAACGGCGGATCTGCCGTCGCCGCTTTGCGTCCTGCCGCCTGGGGAAGAGGCGAAAACCTGGGAATCCGTTGAACGTATCCTGAAAACGGCCGGGGATTCGGGTCTTGGCCGGGACTGTCTCTTTACGGGTATCGGCGGGGGAGTGGTTACCGATCTTGCCGGCTTTGCCGCTTCCGTGTACATGCGGGGCGCGCCTCTCTGCTTCGTCTCCACTACCCTTCTTGGCATGGTTGACGCCGCCGTCGGGGGAAAAACGGGCTTCGATCTTTTCGGCGTCAAGAATCTGGCCGGGACTTTTTATCCCGCGTCCCTTGTGTACATGCCCATGGAGACCCTCCGCACCCTGCCGGAGCGGGAATGGAAATCGGGCATGGCGGAACTTGTCAAGACCGCCGTCATCGCCGGAGACGAGTTGTTTCAAATCCTTAAATCGGATAAACTTGTTCCAGGTGACGGCAAGCTCCTTGCCTCCTGCGTCGCCCGGGCCGTGGCGGTAAAGGGCGGCATAGTCGAAGCCGATCCGCTGGAACTGGGGGCGGAGCGGGCGCTGCTTAACCTGGGGCATACCTTCGGACATGCCCTTGAATCTTCCGCGGGATTCGGAAAGATCACCCACGGGGAGGCCGTTGCCTGGGGCATGGCCCGCGCATGCGAGCTGGGCGTCAGGCTGGGCGTTACCCCCGGCAGCCGCGCCCTTGAAATACGGCGGCTCCTTGAGCCGTATGATTTTGAACTGGAGGCTCCCCATCCGCTTATGGGAAGGGACGATTGTTTTATCAAAGCCATTGAGGGAGACAAAAAGAAAAGGGCGGGACTCCCGTCTTTTATCGTACCCGGTACAGAAGGCGCCCGTATTGTTCCGGCCGCCGGGATCAGCAGCACAGGCGGATGGAAATGCGTTATAAAAGAAATCATTGGCGGAGCGGCATCGTGAACACGCGTCCTCCTCTTTTCATGTGTCAGGTTTTTCTCGTATTTCTGGCCGCGGTATTTTCCCCCGCTCTTTTTTCCCTTGACGGGGAGACGGAGGCGGACGACAAGACGGTTTACTACATACGGGACGTCGAGGTCAATGTTTCAGGCCCCGAGCTCTTCGGCATATCACTGCCCATGGGGTACAGCCGGCCTTTTGCCGTCATGTATCACGGGGAAATAAAGGAAGGGGAAGAAATACAGGGAACCGCCGGCCTTGAAAAATACATGCGTGACAAAACCCAGCTCATAATGAACCAGCGGGTAATAAGCAGCGCCACCATAGATTACACCGTCGCCGGGGCGGAAGCGGATGGGCGGCGGCCGGTGGATCTCCTTGTCACCGTCCGGGACACCTGGAATATTATCGCCCTGCCCCAGCCCCGCTACGATTCAAACGAGGGGTTCAAGCTTTTCGTCAAGGCGAGGGACTACAACTTCCTTGGCACCATGAATCCCCTGAGACTGGACATAGGCTATACAAGGAACCTTGACGGGATCACTACCTTCAGCCTTTTGGTTGACACCAATACCCGGTTCAGGGCGCTTGGGCTTGACTGGAATTTAAATTTTGACAATGAATTTTTTTATACCATGGGAGAACCGCTGTCGTATATCAACACGACCGGTTTTGACGTGGAGATTCCCGTCAAGCGGACAACCCTTGTCTTTACCCTTGC
>JAISEB010000213.1 GCA_031264395.1 Treponema sp.
TTGATCCTCTCAAGTTTCCGGGCGCCGTAATTCTGGGCCGAATAGGTTGCCATGGCGGCGCCAAGGGAGCCCAGCGGCATGTTGACGAGCATGTCTATCTTCTGCGAGGCGGTAAACGCGGCGACCGCCAGGGCCCCGAGCCTGTTGAGCGCGAAGGTAACGGTAACGGAACCCGCGGCGATGATGCTCATCTGAAAACCCATGGGAACGGCGATCCTGGCGTGGGCCCGCAGTTCGCCGGCGGTAACGCGCAGATCGCTCCGCGAGATCCTGAAAAAGGGGAACCGCGCGGCCATGACGGGGAAACAGAGGAGGCCCGAAACAAGCTGGGCGATAACGGTAGCGTAGGCCGCCCCTTCGACGCCCGTATGAAAAACCAGGATGAAGGTATAATCAAGGATGATGTTAAGCACGCAGGCAACGGCCAGGATCACAAGGGGGGTCCGGCTGTCCCCCACGGCCCGCATCATGCTTGAGCAGAGGTTAAAGAGCAGCGCCGCCGGCATGCCCCAGTATATTACGATGATGTAGGAACGCGCCGCCCCGGCTATTTCCGCCGGGGTTCCAAGGAGCGCAAGAAAAGGACGGCAGAAAAAAATGCCCAGGAACATGAGGACGCAGGTTGTCATTGCGCCCAGCGCCGCGCTCGCGGCGAAACTCCGCCTTACTCCCGGAAGATCCTGCGCGCCGAAACGCTGGGCGGTAACGATGGCGGCCCCCTGGGTTGAATTTATAAGGAACCCCAGAACAAGAAAATTCATGCTTCCCGTGCTTCCTACCGCGGCAAGGGCGTTTACCCCAAGCGTGCGGCCGACAATAAAGACATCGGCCATGTTGTAAAACTGCTGGAACAAATTTCCGGCAAAAAGGGGTGCGGCAAAGGAGACAATAAGCAGCGCTGGATTTCCCACAGTAAGGTTTTTGGTCATTTTTTGGAGGACAGCTGTTTGTTGAACATCTTGCAGAAACTCTATCTTCTTCATACGATAATGTAAAGATGAAATACCGTTGCGTAATTTTCGATTTGGACGGCACTCTGGCGGATACCATTCCCGATATAGCCGCGGCAATGAACCGGGCGCTTGCCGAAGAAGGCTTCGCGGCCGTTGACGAAGAGGCGTATTCAGGCATGGTAGGCTGGGGCATCAAAAGGCTCGCGGAACTCGCGCTGCCCCCTTCCGCCCGGACCGCGGAGACGGTCGAAAGGCTCGCCGCCGCCGCCGGGCGCGCCTACCATGAAAACCCCCTTGTCCGCACCAGAGCCTACCCCGGCATGGCCGGAATCGTTTCCGCGCTCGCGGAAAAACACATAAAGACCGCCGTTTTTTCCAACAAACCCGACGAACTTACCCTCTCCGTTGTCAACGGCCTTTTTCCTCCGGGATCATTCGGCGCGGTCCGGGGAGGAAGGCCCGGCCTTCCCCTTAAACCCGATCCTTTCGGCGTCATGGAAATTCTCGCGGAGCTTGACCTGACCCCCCGGGACACGGTATTTGCCGGAGATTCCGAAGTAGACATGAAGACCGCGCGGGAGGCCGGCTGCTTCCCGCTGGGGGTAAGCTGGGGCTACAGGCCCCGTTCCGTTCTTGAGGAAGCCGGGGCGGCGGCCATAGCGGACAGCCCCGGCGGGCTCCTTTCCTTTGTGCTGGAAGGCCGCGTCCCGCGCGGGAAAGGAAGCGTAACGTGACCATAAACGACCCGCGGGTAAACGAAAACCTCGCCGATCTTGCCGCCGCGCTTGCCAAAACGGGCGACAGCGAACTTGTCGAGTCGTTTCTGCGCTGCCTGCTTACCCCCGCGGAAACAGCGGACATAGCGGCCCGGTGGGCGCTGGTCAAAGCGCTCGACAAGAAAATACCCCAGCGTGAAATCGCCAAAAACCTCGGGCTGTCGCTCTGCAAGATCACCAGAGGGTCGCGGGAACTCAAGAAAAACGGATCGGCCTTCAGGCGCGTTCTTGAGACCGCCTCCGGAATAACTACAACATGAGGAAGGCATGGAGATACTCAAAAGCGGCTGTTACGGTTTCGATTTTATAAGCGGGGACTTTCTTCCGCCCGGAAAGGACGAATACTGGCGGCGGAACGAGCAGCAGGGGGCGGACCCGCCTCTCTGGCGGAAACTCAAGGCCCACGAGATTGAAAGCCTCGTAAAAAACGGCAACTACTGCGCCGACTGGAATCATTTCCTTGTGACGGACCCCTTCGATCCCCTTTTGATAAGAAACTCGAATTTCTACGGCCTCGTACGGTTCGGGCCGCTGCGGGAAGTGTTCCTTAAACACCATGACTTCTGCATTCCGGCGGGCATTCGCAGCAGCACGATCATCTCATGCGATGTGGGCGGCGACACGGCGATTCAGGACTGCTCGTACATTTCCCACTACATCATAGGTTCTTCCTGCGTACTTTCCCGCATAGACGAGATGCAGACCACCAACCACGCCAAATTCGGCGGCGGGGTCGTCATGGACGGGGAAAGCGAAGACGTGCGGATCTGGATAGACGTGATGAACGAAGCGGGGGGCCGTTCCATTCTTCCCTTCAAAACCATGATCCCGGCCGACGCGTACCTGTGGGCCGGTTTCAGGGACGACGGGGAACTTGCCGAAAGGCTCAAGGACATAACCCAGAAAACCTGGGGAGGAAGGAGGGGCTCCTACGGGACTGTGGGATCGGGGTCCGTGATCAAAAGCTGCGCGGTCATCAAGGACACCGACATAGGGAACTGCGCCTACATCAAGGGGGCCCACAAGCTCAAAAACATCACCGTTCTTTCGTCGGAGGACGAACCGAGCCAGATAGGGGAAGGGGTGGAGATGGTGAACGGCATCGTAGGCTACGGGTGCCATGTTTTTTACGGCTCCAAGGCGGTCCGTTTTGTCATGGGGAGAAACAGCAACTTGAAGTACGGCGCGCGGCTTATCCATTCGGTGCTGGGGGACAATTCCACCGTTTCGTGCTGTGAAATACTCAACAACCTTATCTTCCCCGTCCACGAGCAGCATCACAACAATTCCTTTCTTATCGCGGGCCTCGTTCAGGGGATGAGCAACATCGCCGCGGCTGCCACGCTGGGCTCCAACCACAACAGCCGGGCCAACGACGGGGAGATCAGGGCAGGCCGCGGATTTTGGCCCGGGCTTTCGGTAACGGTAAAACACTCAAGCCGTTTCGCGAGTTTTGTACTCATAACAAAGGGGGATTACCCTTTCGAACTTAACATCACCCTTCCCTTCTCCATGGTAAGCAACAACACAAAAACCGACAGGCTGGAAGTAATGCCCGCCTATTACTGGATGTACAACCTCTACGCGCTGGAGCGGAATTCACGCAAATCCGCGGACCGGGACAGGCGGAAAAACAAGGTCCAGTACATAGAAATGGATTACCTTGCCCCCGACACGGCCGAAGAGATCATCGCCGCCGCCGGCCTGATACAGGAGTGGATGGCCGCCGCCGGGTATTCCGAAGAGCCCCGGCCGGTTTCCCCAAGGCCCGAGATCCCGGCGGAAATTCCCGCGCCGGGCCTTGAGCGGAACGACCGGGGTTCCGTGGTTCTAAAACCCCGCGAGGCCCTTGCCGCGTACCGGGAAATGCTCCGCTATTACGCGGTAAAAACCCTTATCGCCTTTTTCGATTCGAGGGGGGATCTTGATTTTCGCGGTATGGCCGATCTTCTTAACGGGCCGCGCCCCCTGCCCTTTACCCGCGTCTATTCCCGGGAAAAACGCGTCACGGAATGGGAGAACATGGGGGGCCAGATAGTTCCCGCCTTCCGCGTCGATGAACTGAGAAAGAACATCAGGGAAAAAAAGATCACAAGCTGGGAGGAAATACACGCCGTCTACGGGAAATGGCGCGAGTGTTACACGCTTGACCGCGCCGGGCACGCCTGGGCGGTTCTTTCGCTTTTGGGCGGAAAAGACGGGGAGCGCGCGGTAAGCCGGGCGGCTTTTATAAAGGAAACGGAAGCGGCGGTGGAAATTAAAAAACGCATGACGCGGGAAGTATACGAAACCAGGGCGAAGGATTTTACCGATCCCTACAGGCTCATCACGTACCGGAACAGGGCCGAAATGAACGCGGTAGCGGGGCGGCCGGAACAAAACGCCTTTGTGGAATACGCCCGCAAAGACTTTCTTCAGTTCGAAAAAACGGCGGAAAATACCATGAAACGCCTTGAATCCTCCCGTGAACTTTGACGCGCCGCCCGCGGTTCAGATTGAAGAGAGGAACAGAGGCCCGAGGCAGTTTCTTACGTCTTCTACCCCGCCGACGAGTATGCCGCCCATGCCAAGTTCAAGGGGAACGGCAATGTCTATGTCGTAGCGGTCCCCAATGGAGACGCACCGGGAGGGGGAAACGCCGAGCAGTTCCGCCGCCCTGAGGAAGGGCGCTTTACCGGGTTTGGAAACGAGGCATGTGTCAAGCCCCACGACAACGCCGAAAAGATCCCGCACGGAAAGACAGGCAAGCGTCCGTTCGGCTATGGACACGGGATTGTTGGTAACCAGCGCCAGTGCGTACCGGAAAGACAGCGCCTCCAGGGAACGGCGGAGCGCGGGATCGGAGGCAAGATAGCGCTCGGGTTCGTAGAGTTCGGCGCGCCAGGCGGCGCTTTCACGAACGGAGATCCCAAGCGATTCGAAAATGGCCCCAAGGCCCGCCTTTTTTCCGCCGTGTCCCGTTTCCCATTGATCCTTGAGCCGCCGCACGATCTCCGTCATTTCGGCGAAACTCTTCCCCTTCTT
>JAISEB010000191.1 GCA_031264395.1 Treponema sp.
AGGGTAAACGAAATAGCCCCGGAACTGGACGCCGATCCAAGGGCGGCGTATTTCAGGCAGGCCAAATACGGCATGTATATACGCATGGCCCTGCTGTCGTCAATACTCGGAACGGCAGGCAAACACAAAGGAGAAGTTCCATGCTGAACATTGACAAAATAAAAAACGGCGTCGTCATTGATCATATCAAGGCCGGACTGGGCATACGGATCTTCAACTGGCTCGGCCTTGACAGGGCCCCCTACACCGTCGCCTTTGTAGTAAACGCCGCGTCGGATCGCATGGGCCGCAAGGACATCATCAAGATCGACAACACCATCGCCATCAACTTCGATCTTCTGGGGCTTATCGATCCCAACATCACGGTAAACATCATAGAAAACGAGAAGATCACAGGGAAGATCAAACTCAAGATGCCCGAGCGGGTGGAAGACGTGCTTGTCTGCAAAAATCCCCGGTGCATCACCTCAACCGAAAAGTACATTCCGCACATCTTCCATCTGGAAAACGCCGAACAGCGGACCTACCGCTGCGAATACTGCGACGAGATCAAATCCGCGGGGGACTTCAGATAAAATTCCGCAATAATATTATCAGTTCTTCCCGCCACAGCTTATACCCCAGCCGGGACAAATGCAGCTTTGAATAATCAAACAGTTCCATCTTCATGCCGCCCTCGGCATTTATGAAATGGCTGGCCAAATCAAACCAGACGACACAATCGAGGTTCTCATACACTTTGATGGCGCAGTTCAGATCCAGAATTTTTTTTCTGCATTCTACCGGAAGATCCTTCCTGGGCAGTACCGGCATCAAAATTATTGTGGTGTTTTTTGATTTCCGGTGAATGATATCGATAATATCCCCGATAGCTTTCGCGCTTGATTCCACCGAATAACCGAAACCGACATTATTGGTTCCGATTAATAAAACAACAAACCTGGGTTTTATATTATCGGGAAATTCCCCGCTGTACAGGCGGTAAATGACATGGCCGGTTGTATCGCCCGGAAAGCCAAGGTTGTATATGTTATAATCCGCCTTTAACAGGTTCCATTCACCAATGCCGCCCGTTTCCCACATCTGAGTCAGGCTGTCGCCGATAAACAATATATCGATAACGCCGTCAACGCTTTCATCGTATCCGGCAAGCTCTTTGACAATCGTGGCATGCCGTTCCCACCAGCACGTCACGGGCACCGGCTCGGAAGCGTCCGGTTTGGTACGGGAAAGGTCACAGGAAATAATCATCAAGGCTAGTACCGGCGCCAGTATTAAAACGCTTCTATAAAAAAACTGTTTTCTCCCTGCGGGAAAATCGTCATGGTTTGATGTATGAAAAATCATATGGATATGCCTCCTGTCCGTGCTTAATGCCGGCATGGCCATATCACTATCTAAAAAATACGTAAATTTCAGTATAGATAAAAAATTTATAATGCTTTTGCGGTATTTATAAAGCCGTGAATAGGTAAATTGCTATATTCTCATGCATACATGAAGACAAATTTCAAGAAAACACTAAGGGCGGAACTTGATTATCTCGATTTGACCGTCAAAGAATTAAGCGCAAGAACCGGCATCGCAAAGGGTACGCTGGACTGCTACTTGGGCGCGCGTGCGTCCATGCCGCCCGCGGACATTGCCGTCAAAATCGCGAAAGCCCTTAGGGTTTCGGTTGAATACCTTGTAACCGGAGAAAATGAAGAAGAGGCACATTCCGTTTCTTTTTCCAATCATGCTATTCGCTCGCTCGTCAAAATAGCGCAGGAACTGAACGACAAAGACAACGAGACAATAACGGGACTGGCGAAGATACTCAAAAAACAGGCCGAAAAAAACCTTGATTCGTAGCAAAGGGGTTCATACCCAAAAACCCGCTTGCGCGGGGGAGGAACCGCAGGTTCGCGCTTGCCGCCGGTTTGCCGGCCTTTCAGGATGTTCTGAACGCGTTTTTGGGCTGTCCGCAGATGGGGCAGGTCCAGCTTTCAGGAAGCCCTTCAAAAGGACCGGCGGAACCGTCGTACTGGTAGCCGCAGAGGGGACAGGTCCACAGCCCTTCCAGGGGTTTTTCGTATGTGGGCGCGTTAACCGGGGTCTTGCCCTTGATGACGCGGTGATAGTACGCGTACGTCATGGGACTGCCCGGGGAGGTTTTCGCGTCGGTAAGGCGTCCTATGAACATGGTGTGGGTGGGAAGTTCCGTAAACGATTCCAGGGAACATTCAAGCCAGCCGCAGACGCCAAGCCGCAGCACAGGAAAACCCATCGCGGTTTTGTCGCAGGGTATGGACGCGAATTTGTCCGTGTCCCTGCCGGAATGAAAACCAAAAACCCCTATAACTTCCCCCGCGGCGTCTTCGGACAGTATGGAAACCGAAAATCCGCCCGAATCCCTGATGCACTGATTGGTAAAATTTTTGTGATTTACACAAACCGAAATCATGACGGGGTCCGAAGTTACCTGCATGACAGAATTGACTGTACAGCCGGTAAGACGGCCGCCGTCCCGCGCGCCGGCAATGAAAAGCCCGCAGCTTAAATTCCGCAGAGCCATGGTATCCATAAGAATTCCCCCTAACTTGATTCTATGGACAGTTTTCCGGTATTGTCAAGAAAACAAATGAAAACGGAACTGCCATGACCGGCCGGCTGGTCTTAAAAAATTTCCGCATTGTCGATGAAAATACCGACATGACAGGTTCGGTGATCGTTGAGGGCGGCGTCATCAGGGAAATCGCCGCCGGAAAAGACGCGCCGGAAAGAGGGGCGGCCCTGATCGTGGACGGCATGGAACTCTGGTCTGAGGGCGGCGGGCGGCCCGTTCTCATGCCCGCCTTTGTCGATCTCCACGCCCATTTCAGGGACTCCGCCTTTTCCGGGGAACCTCAGGCGGGCTCTCCCGCTCCGTCCGAGACGCTGGAATCGGCCTGCCTTGCCGCCGCCGCCGGGGGTTTTGGGACCGTGGTCTCCATGGCAAACACGAAGCCCCCTGTTGACACGGCGGAAAAGGCCCGCCTTGTAAGGGAACGTTCAGGCGTTCTGGGGCTCATCGATCTTTATCCCGCCGTTTCCCTTACGAAAAATATGGAAGGAAAGGAACTTTCCGGCATTACCCGCCTTCAAGGGCCCGGAAAGAGGGAGGCCCATCCTTCCCTTTATTATCCCCTGCTCCTGTCCGAAGACGGCAGGGACATAGACGACGACGCCCTTTTTCTTTCCGCCATGAAGGAGGCGCGGCGGCTTGGGGTTCCCGTTTCCTGTCACTGCGACTCAGGCGGATCTGAGGCAGAGGAGGCAAAACGGCGCGGCGAAGGCCGGAGCGTGTGGAGCCGCATCGAAGAAAACAACGCCGTGCGCCGGGTCATAACGCTGGGAAAGGAGGCGGGCTGCCATATACACATTGCCCATGTGTCGACCAGGGAAGCGGCGGCCCTGGTACGGGAAGCAAAGGCCGAATGCGCGGCCGGAGGGGGGACGGAAGGGTTTGCCCTTACCGCCGAGGCCGCTCCCCATCATATTGCCTGTACCGAAGAAGACGCCCGCCGCATGGGGGATGAAACGCTGGGCAGGGTGAATCCGCCCCTGCGGGGGGAAGACGACCGGGAGGCGATCATACGCGCGATCGTTGACGGAACCATAGACGCCGTTGCCACCGATCACGCCCCGCACACCGCGGCGGAAAAGGCGGCGGGCGCTCCGGGTTTTACGGGACTGGAGACAGCCTTCGCGGCCTGTTATACGGAACTTGTGGCGGGCGGGCGCATCGATCTCCGCCGTCTTTCCGCGCTGATGAGCGCGAACCCCGCGCGCATACTGGGCCTGGGAAAAACAGGCGGACGCGCCGCGCCGGGAGCGGAGGCGCGGGGAACACTGGCGCCCGGCATGAGGGCCGATTTCTGCGCCGTCCACACGGAAACGGCGCGGACCGTGGAAAGCCCGCTTTTCAAGTCCCGCGGAAAATGTACGCCCTTCGCGGGGAAGGATCTTGCGGGCGTCATTCTTTTAACCATTCAGCGGGGCAGGATCGTATATGTACAACATGGATAGGCTTTTTGGGGAAGTTGCCGAACGCGGTCATGTCTGCGTAGGACTTGATACCGCTGCGGATTACATCCCCGAAAGGGAGCGGCGGCGGGCGGCTTCGGACGCCGGGGCGGCGCTGGTTTTTAACAGGGCGATAATTGACGCGACGGCGGACACGGCGGCCTGTTTCAAGGTACAGATCGCCTGTTACGAAGAGATGGGCCTTGCGGGCCTTGCAACCTATGCCGAAACCCTGCGGTACATACGCGGAAAAAAGAAGCTTGTTATAGCCGACATCAAACGCGGGGATATTGCCGACACGGCCCTCCGTTACGCAAAGGCCCACTTTGACGGCGACTTTGAGGCGGACTTCGTCACCCTTTCGCCCTATATGGGAATGGATTCCATCGAACCCTGGCTTTCCTACGCCGATTCAAAGGGCAAGGGGGCCTTTGTGCTGATGCGCACCAGCAACAGGGGAATGAGGGATTTTGAATATCTGGAACTCAAAGGGGAAGAAGCCGGGGGCCGGGCCCGCCGGGTGTACGATGCCGTGGGGGAAAAACTTGCGGCCCTGGCCGCCGCGAAAAAGGGAACATCCGGGTACGGAGCGTTCGGGGCGGTCGCGGGATGTACCGGGGGGGAGGAGGACGCCGCCATACGGAAACGGTACGAGAGCCTCTTTTTCCTTATCCCCGGCTATGGCGCCCAGGGCGGCGGCGCAGGGGACGCGGCGGCGCTTCTCAGGAACGGCAACGGCGGCGTGGTGAACGCCTCGCGCTCCATCCTCAAGGCGTGGACCGGAGCGCTTTCCGGGGAGAACGCGCCTTCCGCGAAAGACGCGGACAACGCCTTTGCCGCCGAAGCGGCCCGACGCGCGGCGGTAAAGATGCGGGACGACATCAGGGCCGCGCTTGCCGGAAAAAAGGAATGATCCCCCCTTCCGCCGTAAAACAGAGCCTTTCCTCCGTACTGCTTGACAACGAACCTGTCAACAGTGAAATTTTCCGCCTTGACTTTGAGTGGGAAGGAAACGCGCCCCGGGCCGGACAGTTTTTCATGATTAAACCAGAACGGACGTCGGTCTTTCTGGGCCGGCCGGTAAGCGCCGCGTCATGGACCATAGCGAAAGGCAAAAAGTCCGCCGCCGGGTTTCTTGTCGCCCGCAGGGGCAGGGGAACGGAGGAACTTGCCGGTATGCGCCCGGGGGAAAAGGCGGAACTCACCGGGCCTTTGGGGAACGCGTGGGCCGACTTCCTTCCCCCGCCAGACGGAAGAAAAATTGCCCTTGTGGGCGGCGGCGTCGGCGTCGCCCCGCTTGAAGCGTTCGCCGCGGAACTGGCCGGCCGCGGCGATAACCGCGGCAACCGCTGCGGCTTCGACTTCTACGCCGGTTTCAAGACCGGCCCCGGCAAGGAGGAACGGCGCGGCATTCTGGGCCCGGCCCTTTTTCCGAACGGAGAACTCATTGTCGCGGCGGAAGACGGCGGCGGAGGGTGCCTCAGGGGAAGAATTCCCGATTTCCTTGATCCGGCAAAGTACGGCGCGGTCTATGCCTGCGGGCCGGAAGCCATGCTTAAAACGGCCGCGGCAAAATGCGCCGCCCTTAAGGTCCCCTGTTTTATCGGCATGGAACGGCGCATGGCCTGCGGCGTTGGCGCGTGCCTGGGCTGTACGATCAAAACCACGGACGGAAACCGCCGCTGCTGCGCGGACGGCCCTGTCTTTGAGGCGGAAAGGATCATCTTTGACGAATAAAAAGAACGGGCCGGACGGTGCGGCGGAACCTGTGAACACCGTTTCCGCGGTCACCATAGCCGGCGTCCGTTTCAGGAATCCCGTTATCGCCGCGTCGGGAACCTTCGGCTACGGGAGCGAATACGCGGATCTTCTTGACGTATCCCGCTTGGGCGGGATCTGCACCAAGGGCCTTACGCTGAACCCGCGCCCGGGCAACAGCGGCCGGCGTATTCATGAAACACCTTCGGGCCTCATGAATTCCATAGGGCTTGAAAATCCCGGCATAGCCGTCTTTATCGAAAAGGAACTGCCCAGGCTCCGGGGCCTTGGCCCTGTGGTCATCGCGAATCTTTCCGGCTCCTCGGTGGATGAATACTCAGACGGCGCCCGGCTTCTTGACGGAACATCCGTCGACATGATCGAACTTAATATCTCCTGTCCAAACGTAAAAGCCGGGGGAATGATGTTCGGCCTTGATCCCGGTACTGCCGCCCTTGTAACCGGGGCCGTCCGGGACGCGCTCCGTCACAAGCCGCTCATGGTAAAACTTTCCCCGAATGCCCCGGATATTGCCGCCGTAGCCCGCGCCTGCGTTTCCGCCGG
>JAISEB010000195.1 GCA_031264395.1 Treponema sp.
AAACCGTCCTTATAAACAAATTCAGGGAAGGCAAAAAATCAATCTATTTTGTGGCCACAGAAGCTTCCGCAAAGGAAAACCTGGAACTTTTTTCGGCCCGTATTCTTTCCGTGCTTGCCCCCGAGGGGCCGAAAAACCCCTTTGCCTCATTTACGGAAGCCTTTGACTATTGTTTCCGGGCAGGAAGCAGGGAACGGATCATCCTCGTAATTGACGAATACCCTTACCTGGCGGAAAGCGACCGGGCGGTCTCGTCGATTCTGCAGGCGGCCATTGACGCGCACAGGGACAAAAGCAGGCTGTTTTTGATTCTCTGCGGTTCTTCCATGTCTTTTATGGAGAACCAGGTATTGGGATACAAAAGCCCCCTCTACGGCAGAAGGACCTGCCAATTCAAGGTTATGCCTTTTACTTACTGTGAATGCGCCGAAATGCTTAGGGGTTTTACGGAAAAAGAAAAGATAACCCTTTACGGGGCATGCGGTGGCATTCCCGAATATGTGTCCCATATAAACAACAGCCTGCCTGTAGCAAGAAACCTGGAAGAACTTTTTTTTAATCCGTCGGGGCGCTTGTTTGAGGAACCATCCAACCTACTTAAACAGGAACTCAAAGCGCCCCGGACCTACAACAGCATTATCACCGCCATCGCGAGAGGAGGCAGCCGCCTGAACGACATCGCCGCAAAGGCCGGCATTGAGACCAGCCAATGCAGCAATATGCTTTCCGCGCTGGCCGGCCTTGGGATTGTCAAAAAGGAATACCCCGTTACCGGCGCGGGATCAAGAAAAACCATCTACCTTCTTGCGGACTTTATGTTCCGGTTCTGGTACCGCTTTGTCCTGCCCGATCTCAGCCGTATTTCCATGGGCCTTGGCAGGACCGTGTGCAGGGAATTGACGGGAGACAAAATAGAAGCCTATACCGGTTATGTTTTTGAGGAATGTGCCCGGCAGTTTATGCTGCGGGAACTTGGCCGGGGAACGTTCAGTTTTACGGACATAGGTCGCTGGTGGGGCGCCAATCCCGCCTTGCGGCGCGAAGAAGAAATAGACATCCTGGCAATTAACGGACAAAGCGCCGTCTTTGGCGAGTGTAAATGGCGGAACCAAAAAACCGGTGTTGACGTGTTTAACGATCTGGTCCGTAAATCGGAACTGTTCCATCAGTTCAAAACCAGGGAGTACATCCTTTTTTCAAAATCGGGTTTTAGCCCCGCCCTTGTTAAAGCCGCGGCGCAGCGGAAACTCATTCCGGTAAGCCCCAAAGATATGTTTTAACGGAAAACGGGTATTCCTTTTCGGTAAAACAACGGTACAAAATCCAAGCATGTAGTATAATTACCGGATATGGAACAGACAGTATATGTAATAGGCCACCGCAATCCCGATACCGACTCGGTTGTGTCCGCGGCGGCGTACGCGGCGTTCAAGCAGGCGCTGGGCGTCAACTGCCGGGCGGCCAGGGCGGGGAACATGAACCCCCAGACGGAATATGCGTTTGAGCGGTTCAAGGCGCCGGAGCCTGAATACCTGCCGGACGTCATTCCCAAGGCCGCCCACTACGTAACGGAAATCCCGGCGGTACACGACAAGGTTCCCCTGTGGAACGCCCTTGAGCGGATGGAACGGGAGAATATCCGGGCCCTTCCCATTGTCGATTCCCTCGGGGTTTACAAAAGCATGCTTCACTACCGTGGATTCTCACGCTACATTATTACCCACATCAACCCGCACCAAAAAGCCGTTTTCCCCCTTTCCATGGATCTTGCGGCGGAAGTTCTCAGGGCGCAGCCGATAACCCTTTACCATTCCGGTGAGGTCAGCCGTTCGTCAATCATCATCGCCGCTTCGTATAACAGATATTTTATGTCCCATCTGGAAGACAACGATATTGAAAATGCCGTCGTTATTATGGGAGATCGGCTTGACCTTCAAAAATACTGCGTGGAACGAAAGGTCCGGGCGCTGATACTTTCCAACGGCCACATACCGGGAGAAGAACTGGTATCCCTCGCGGAAAAAAACAACGTCTCCGTGATGTCCAGTCCTTACGATACTTCTTCGACGGCGATGCTGATCATGTACTCGGTTCCGGTGGGAGCGATGGGAGACGACACGGTTCCGCTGGCCAGGCTTTCCGATCCCATCCGGAACCTCCGGCAGCCGCTTTCCCAGGCGCCTTCCCGCTGCCTGCCCATCGGGGACGACGAAGGCCGGGTTACGGGAGTTCTTTTTGAAGGCGACCTTGTCCACGAGCCGAACATCGGGATCATCATGGTTGATCACAACGAGATGAGCCAGGCAGTAGAGGGCATAGAAAATCAGCGTATTCTTGAGGTGATCGATCATCACCGGCTGGGAAACCTTTCCACCCGCTATCCAATCACGTTTATCAACAAGCCGGTCGGCGCCACGAGTACGATTGTCGCCGGCCTGTACCGGGAACAGCGCCTTCCCATAAAAAAAGAAATTGCCTCGATTCTGCTCTGCGGTATTCTGGCCGATACCCTTTCGCTCAAGTCCGCGACTACGACGGACACCGACAGGGAAACGGCGGAGTATCTGGCCGAATTAACCGGAGTTGACATCGCCGAACTTGGCAAAGAGCTGCAAAACGCCGCAAACCGCGCACATGACCGGCCGGCGAAGGAGTTCATCGCCCTGGACATGAAAGAGTACAGCGAAAACGGCGTTTCGTTTTCGGTAAGCCAGATAGAGACCAACGATCC
>JAISEB010000279.1 GCA_031264395.1 Treponema sp.
CTCAAGCCTGTCATACGCGTCACGGACGGCGGCGGCGGGAACTTCCGTTTTTTCGGGGGCGCTTCTGTCGAAGCGGGAAGCAAAAAGCCGCACGGCCCCGTCCCCGTCTTTCCGCACGGCGGCGATGATCTCCCGTACCGCCGCCTCCGTCTTTTCACCGTCCGGCGAAAAAGCGCGGGCCTCTTTCCAGTACGCGTCAAATTCGGAACTGTCAATAATCCTCACGCGGAACTCCTTGCAAAATCGCGTTTTTAAGCGGAAATTGTTCAAAACTCTGGTTATTGAACAACGCTTTTACATCCTGCGGCAGGCGTCAAGGAAGCGGTCCATGTCGCCGTCCAGCCCTATGCTGATTCTAAGGTAACCGGCAATACGGGGCCTGTCGAAATGGCGCACAAGTATGCCCCGCTCCCGCAGCGCGGTAAAAAATTCCTTTCCGCCCAAGCGGGGGTGTTTAACGAAAACAAAATTGGCGGACGAAGGCAGTACGGTAAAACCCATGCCTTTAAGTTCCGCCGAAACGCGCCCGCGTGTTTTTATTATTTTTTCGTTTGTGCCGTTGTAATAGGCGGCGTCGGAAAGCGCGGCGGTCGCTCCCGCAAGGGCAATCCTGTCGAGGGTGTAGGAATTAAAGGAATCACGTACACGGCAAAGCCCTTCTATCAGCTCCTGGTCCCCAATTGCAAAACCCGCACGCAGGCCCGCAAGGGACGCCGATTTGGACAGGGTGTGAACGGTTAGAACGTTGCGGTATTTTTCGATAAAGGGAACCGCCGAACCTGCCGGGCACATTCTGCCGGTTCCGCCGCGCCCGTCCGTTCCGCCGTTTCCGGCAAAAGCGGCGTAGGCCTCGTCCACGACAAGCACGCGTTCCTGCCGTTCAAGATGCGAGGCAAGGGCGAAGATCCCGTCAAGCGAAAGGGAGATTCCCGTTGGGGCGTTTGGATTGGCGATGACCGCCCCGCCTGAAGGAACAAGGTAATCTCCAATTACTACGGAAAAATCTTCGGCAAGCGGAACGGTACGAAAAGGCGTTCCCCACAGTTCCGCGTACACAGGGTAGAAACTGTAGGTGATGTCCGGAAAGAGAACGGGCAGGGCGTTCCGGCCGGATTCAAAAAAAGCGGCAAACGCGAAAGCCAATACTTCGTCGGAACCGTTTCCCGCGAAAACCTGTTCCGGCTTTACCCCGTACCGCGCGGCGGCGGCTTCGCGGAATACGGTACAGGCGGGATCAGGGTAAAGCCGCAGCTTTTCGTCCGCCGCTTTTTTTACCGCCTCAAGTACCCCCGGCGAAGGGGGATAAGGATTTTCGTTTGTGTTGAGTTTGATGAATTGTCCGTTCTGCGGCTGTTCACCGGGAACATAGGGAGAAAGCCCTTTTGTCCGCGTGTTCCAGTAAACACTCATCCTTCATCTTCCCGGAACCAGTCCAGTTTGCGGGTCAGGAACATGATCAGCGCTACCACCACAAAGGTCCCGATGGAACCGATGAGCAGGGCGTAGGATTCGGCGTTCAGCACGGCGTACAGGAGGACGTATGAGACGCTTACCGTAAGCCCCATATACCAGCTCTTGTTCCATGAAGGCAGCAGAGAACGGGAATACAGGGTCATCATGGCGGTTACCGCCAGGGCGGCAATGAGATAAGCGGTGTAAAAAGGTATCTGCTCGGACAGCGAAAGGAGCAGGAGATAAAACACCGCGTTGCCAATTCCCGAAAGGAGATAGGGAACAGGGTGTATTCTTCTTTTCGAAAATATTTCAAGAAGAAACAAAGTAAGAAAGGGAACTATCAAAAAAAGGACGGCGTATTTTACCGCTCTGGTATTCAGCGCGTAGGCATCGACGGCGCGGAAAAAATCAACGCCGAACAATGAAGCTGAATAATGCCGCTTTTCATCATAATTTTTCCAGAAAAGCGGTATGTCCCGGCTTAGATAATTGACATCCCAGGAAGCCGAGAAATCCGTATCGCCGACGAATGAGCTGCCGGGGAGGTATGCGCCCTGAAAGGAAGGGGCCCCCCAATCGGCGGAAACGGCAACGTGGGTGTCCTGCCCCAGAGGCAGAAAGCGCAGATACCGGCCCCCCTGTATGTCGATACTGACGTTAAAGGCCGCGGCGTTATTTTCAAACCCGCTTAGGCTCGCGTAGATGCCCCCTATGCCTTCGTCCGCTCCGGAATACCAAAAGGCGGAGGAAACAGAAGGCCCGTATTGAAAGAGGCTGTAACCCCGGTTTCCGGGCTTGAAGAAAAGCTCTTCATCATTCCACGTTGAAGCGTTTATTTTGCAAATCCCTTTCTGGCTGAAAAGGGAGATGATCAGTTCCGCCTGATTGAGGAATATTTGTTCGTTGGGTAAAAGTTCGGTTATGGCCATGGCGGGATCAAAGATCCCTTTAAGGGTAAGGGTCCCCGAAAAAAGGGGAACCGAAAAAATGCCCCGCTTCCGCGTTTCGGTTTTAAAGGCGGCGTCTATATCGAGCCTTTGGGGGTTTATAACCAGGGTGAAGGGCGTTCTAACCTGTTCTATTTTTTCCCCTTCCTTTTCGGTTGTGGTCCTGACTTCCTCGGTCCTGATTCCGGGGATAATGACGATGGGTCCCGCCTCTATAAGTTCTTTTCCCCAGGCTTCCATGATGTTCGCCTCGGCGCCGGCCGCGGTTCTTCCCCGTTCATCTACCAGAAAACGGATCATGGACAGGGGAATAAGCAACAGCAGCACTAACACCATGAGCAACAGCGCCTTGAAGGTATACCCCCGGGTAAATTTTCTTAAACCATCCTTCTTGTCTTTATCCATGCCATTTGTCTCCCCGTGCTCCCAGCACGCCTTTAGTTGTTCAATAGCTCTGGTTATTGAACAACTCTATTTCTTGTGCCGCCTGTCAAGTTCATCCAGAACTTCGCCGGCTTTTACCCCTTCGCGGGTCATAAGGACCGTGGCGAAATACAGCAGATCCGCCGCCTCCCAGACCACTTCGTCATGGCCCCGGGCGGTACAGAGTTCTTCGGCTTCTTCGCGGATCTTCTCCCGGACCAGTTCATCGTCCAGCGCGGCGGTGTAGGAACCGGGCGCGGGGTTGCGGAGCCTTTCGGCGATGATGGACTGGAGCGTTTCCCATGTATAGCGCCGTTCCAGGGC
>JAISEB010000332.1 GCA_031264395.1 Treponema sp.
AAACCGGTGTTCGACAATATCACCGCCGGCCTTTCCGGCCCGGCCATAAGGCCCATCGCCCTCCGCATGGTCTGGGAATTATGGGAGGCGCTGCGGACGCCGCCGGGAAAAGCGCGGCCTGTTCCCATCGTGGGCGCCGGAGGCATAGCGGGCGCCGAAGACGCCCTGGAATTTCTTATGGCCGGCGCTTCGGCGGTACAAACAGGATCGGCCACCTTTCCCCATCCCCAAACCATGATCGAAATAATTGACGGAATCGAAGAGCACATGACAAAACACGGCCTTTCAAATCCGGAAGAGCTTTCAATAAGAAAAGCGGCGTGGTATGCTTGAAACATGGAAGACGTTATCGCCCTGCTCCGTGAATCGGGAGCCATGCTGGAGGGTCATTTCCTCCTTTCTTCGGGCCGTCATTCGGACCGGTATTTTCAATGCGCACGGCTTTTCCAGCACCCCGGCCGGGCGGAGGCGGCCCTCGCCGCTGTTGCCGCGCGTATCAGGGCCGACATTGCCGCGAAAAAACTTGCCGTCGACGCTGTCGCGGGTCCGGCCGTGGGGGGAATCATCCCCGCCTACGAGCTTGGCCGCCAGCTGGGGCTTCCGGCGTTTTTTACCGAACGTGACGACACGGGCGCCATGTCGCTCCGCCGGGGCTTCGAGGCGGGGCCGGGCCTCCGTATTCTCATTGCCGAGGATGTAGTCACAACGGGAAAGTCTTCGGGCGAATGCGCCGCGGTTCTTGAGGGATTGGGAGCAAAAGTGACGGCTCTTGCCTGCGTCGTGGACAGGCGCACGGAGGGGGCCGCCCTTCCCTGGCCGTTCTACGCCGCCTGCAGGGTAGACGCGGCCAACTGGGAAGAGGGCTCCTGCGAACTGTGCGCGCGGGGAATTCCCGCGGTCAAACCCGGCTCGCGCCGCCTTCCCGCCTGACGGAAAAGCCGCCCGCGATGCCGGCTGCAATAAGGACGGCCCTCACGCTACAGGTAGGGCAGCACCTTCTGTCCGGCCAGAACCTGATCCAGATCGGCAATCACCTTGCCGGTATAGGCGGAATAGGTAGAATAGACCCTGCCGCCGTTGTAGTTGACAAGCACCCGGCGGGAACCGGTGGAATAAAAACGTATGCGTTCGGGATCTTTTGCCTCACGGTAACGGTACACAACCTCAAGAAAGGGAGAAGGAAGGGACGCGGGGGAAATATCCGTCCGCTCTTCATAGGAAGCGGTAAGCAGCGTCTGGTAATATGAACGAAATACGGATACGTCAAGGTCCACGCCGCCCGCCCTGACCTTCAAATCATCCTTCTCGCCCGAAAGGGCAAATTCAACGGCCCGCTCCGGCGTCCTGACTTCAACGGCGGCAACGCTGTCAATATAAGGAAGTACAATAAGTTTTTCCATCAGATCAAACCATGAAACGGAAAGCCAGGGCAGAGCCGAAGCGGCGGCTTCGAAAACAACGTCTGAGCCTTCCTTCATTACATACACATTCCCCGAAGCATCGGGCCTTGAAGAGCGGACGGCAAAGCCTCCCATTCCTTTTTCAAGGGTCCCGCTTACCGATACGGTGGACCATGGTTCGGCAAGCCCGTAAGACGCGGGGTCTTCTCCCTTTGCGACAGCCCTTGACGCCCGTATGCCGAAGATTCCCTGGAGGGCCGGAAGTCCCTTGTCCATGCTGAATTGGGCCTCAAAAGGAGAGGTAAGCCTGAAGGGGCTGGCCAAGAGGCCCGACTGGCTGGCGGCTTCTCTTTGTTCCTTTACCACCGTTATTTCCTCGCCGCGGCGCACCAATCCCCCAAGGCGTATGGAATCACACACAAAGGCCCCCGCCCCGTCGTCGACAGGAGGAGGAGTCACCGCAAGGTCGGCAAAATCAAGGGCGCGTTTCAGGTAATTACCCATGTTCCATGATTCCGCAAGATATACGCCGGAATCCCCTTTCTTCGCCGTGTACACATTGGAACCGTCGGGAGCGTCATTTCCTACATACAGAACCGCCTCCCCGCTTTCCGTTTCAATACGGACCTCGGCGCGGGGCGGATCAAGGCCAAAGGGGGCGCGTTCCGCCGGAGCCTCATCGACAAGGCCGCGGGAAACCAGACTCGCGGGAATTTCCAGCATGCGGTTAAGATCCCAGGCCGGCATGACGCAATCCTCAAAACCGGCGATAAACGGAACCGCGCCTGAGTCTTCCGTCTCTTCTCCCGGAAAAACGGTAAATTCCCCTTCGGCGTTTTTAACGGTAACGCTTTTTATTCCCTCAAGATTCAGAATGTATTCCACAGGAGGCGTTTCAACGGCGGCGGCATCCGCCTCCTGTGGCTTCAGCAATATAAAGGCCAGAAGCGCAAGAACGCCGCTTGCCGCGAGGACCAGAACAAGAAAAACAGCTCGTTTTTTGGGCAATTTTTGTCTCCTGTTATCTGTGCCGGCGGCGGAGCCACACGGCTATGCCGGCCCCCAGCACGGCCAGGGGAAAGATCACCACAAAGACAAGACCCAGCGCCAGAATTACGCTGGCGGTAACGCCCAGCTGTGTACTGCCCAGCGTCTTGTCCTGAATGTAGATCCGGTCGTCCCTCTCCGCCAGCGTTCCCAGGAGTTCAAGGAAGTACGCCGAATTGGCGATGTTGGGACTTTCCAGAAAAAACTGATCCACCGCCCCAAGGGAGCCTGAGACCAGCACATGATTCCGTACAATATCGCCCGACACGTTATTCCGCGTGGAAGAACTTAACACAAGAACGGGCACATTCCCCACCAGAGACCGCGCGTCGGGCGCCCAGCCAATTTCGGCGTCCGCCGGGAATATTCCCGAAGAAGGGGAATAGCGGATAAGCGGTTTTACCGAACGGTAGCGCCGCCCCTCAAAGAGGGCGCCGAGCGGGCGGGATTGGGGAATCACCGTTTGCAGTCCCTGCTGCGCCATGTTTTTTGAGTAAACATCTTCGGCATAATCGCAGAACGCGACAAAGGGCGAATTGAGGAGGATGCGGCTTCCGTCGGTCTCAAAGACCGTACCGGCCTGTGCCTCTATTCCCCATTCGGCAAGAAAGGAATCCAGATTCGGCAGCGAAGACTGGGAAGAAGACGCAAAATAAAAAAGCACGCGGCCGGTACTTGCCTCAAGAAAGTCGTCAAGTTTCCGGGTTTCGTCAAGCGAAAGATCCCGGGAGGGAGCGGCAAGAATGAGCACCGAAACGTCGTCCGCGATTTCTTCGGTTATAAGGTTCTGGTTTATCACTTCCCATGCGTTAAGCCGCAGGAGTTCCACGAAGCCGGTCACGTCTTCTTCGCCGTGGCCCTCGAGAACCGAAATGAGGGTGGTCTTTTTGCTTGTAATGGCAAGCAGGGCCGATGTCATTGCCTGTTCGGCCTTGGAAGAAGTCACGTAACTGCTGCTGTAATCACTGCGTATGTTAAACAGATCCATCGCGGAAAGAACCCGCGATTTTCCCCCGGCGGCAATGAGAATGTCGTTCATCCTTAACTGCCTTTCCGGGTATTGGGAATTGAAATTGGGATTCCGCAGCAGATCCACATATGAAAGCCTTACCCGCCGGGAAAGCTGGGAATATCTGCGTATCACCTCGTTTGCCTGGACAAAATACTGCGCGGGACTGGACGCGGTAAAACGGTCTTCCGTGTTGAGCACAAAAATTTCAATGTCCTCGTCCAGGGAGGCAAGAAAATTCTCCGTATCCTTCGAAATTTCAAAGATCCTGTTTTCCGTCAGATCGATGTTCAGAGGATACCTGTTGAAGATAGCGGTTACCGCCGCGTTAAGAAGGGCGATAAAAATGATAACCGCCGCGGTAATGGCCGTAGAAAGAATTCCGAAACGGAAATTCCTGCGTTTGAAAATATTCAGCATATCATATCCTTACTTGTCCCTGTTGACAGGAAACGATCCGGTTACAAGGCCCCCGCGTCAGCTCCATCTTCTTTTCTCCAGTACCCGGGTTGTCAAAAACATGAAGACCGCGCAGACGCTCACAAAATAAAAGAGATTGGCCGGCCCCAAAAGCCCGCTCGTAATGGGCGTATAGCGCCTGATAAGGGAAAGCGAACTCATGAACGCGGCGATCCTCTGGTCGGGAATTATCTGGGGAACCGAATCCAGAAGGAATATGGCCAGCATCACCACGAAACTTCCTATGGCGGCTATCGCCTGGTTTTCCGTTAGTGACGAAATGAACTGGCCTATGGCAATAAAGGCAAAACCCAAAAGGAGCAGCCCTATGTAGTTCCCCCAAATTACCGTCCAGTTCATCCTGGCAAGAAAACTCAGCGCCACGGCGTACACCAGCGTAACGCTGATGCCCGCGATGTAAACCAGCGCCGCCGCGAAAAATTTGCCCGCCACAATGCCCCCAAGCGTAATGGGCGCGGTGAGCAGTGCCTGATCGGTTTTATGCCGCTTGTCCTCGGTCATGAGGCGCATGGTAAGAATGGGGGTAAGAAACATGATGATGGTCATCAGCACCTGAAACACCGGCGTCAGCACCGATGAATTGGCGAGCAGCACCCCAAAAAGAAGAAAGTAGCCTGAAAGAAGATACACAACCCCCAGGTACACGTACCCTATGGGAGAATTAAAATACGCGGAAAGTTCCCGCCCTATTATCGCCTTCACGCACCGCCTCCTTCACCGTCCGGGGATTCCCCGCCGGGCGCTTCCGCTTCGGCCGGCTCACCGGCGTCGCCGGAACCGGCCTCTTCTCCGGGCCGCGCGTCCGGCGCTTCGGCCGTTCCCGTCAGTACGGAAACGGCGGAACTGTCCCCTGCCGTGAGCCGGAGGAACACGTTCTCAAGGGATGTGCCGCTTTGCCGCAGGGAAAGTATGGGCCAGTCGTTTTCGGCAAGCATATGGAAAAGATCCCTTCTTATGTCGCGGCCTTCTTCGCTTTCCAGAATAAATTCGGCCGCCCCGCCGCTTTCGGACAGTTCCGCCGACTTCATTCCGGGAAGCTTCCCGAGTTTTGCCAGCACGGCTTCCCCCGGCCCGTCAACAGCAAGGAGGAGCCGTTCGTCAAAAGTCTTACGGGAAAGATTCGCGGGCGTATCGTCAGCAATAAGGACCCCGTTATCGATAATAATGATCCTGCCGCAGACCGACTGTATTTCCTGCAAAATATGCGAAGAGAAAATCACCGCGCAGCGTTTCCCCAGATCCCTGATAAGGTTGCGCACCTCGAGGATCTGCTTGGGATCAAGCCCTACGGTCGGCTCGTCAAGGATCAAGAGGCGCGGATTTCCCAGCATGGCCTGGGCAAGCCCTACCCTCTGCTGGTAGCCCTTGGAAAGGTTCTTGATAAGCCGTTTTCTGACATCCTCAATGCCTACCGCCCCGCAAATTTCCTCCAGGTGGCTTTTTTTGTCTTCCTTCACCTTTTTGAGGCCGAACATGAAGGAAAGATACGCATCCACCGTCATGTCCGGATAGAGGGGCGGATGCTCCGGAAGATAACCTATCTGTTTTTTACAGCCAACCGGATCATCAAGAATCTCCCGGCCGTTCACCGTCACGGTTCCCGCCGTCGAGGAAGTATAGCCGGCGATAATGTTCATCGTCGTCGACTTTCCCGCCCCGTTGGGCCCGAGGAATCCAAGAATCTCCTCGTCCTCAACGGTGAAACTGATGTCGTCCAGCACCTTCCGGGAGCCGTAAACCTTGGTCACACCCTGTACTGTTAACATGTGTACGCTCCGTTTCTCATTCGTCCACTATACCAAAGGGAAAGGGATCATTCAAGAACCCTGCGGAGCGCGTCACGGTTTCCGGGAAGATGGGGATCGGCAGCGGGCCCCGCGTAGATCTCGCCGATGCGGGACAGGTAAAAATCACGGACCTTGTGGCGCACCAGCTTCATGGTGGAATTGACAAGGCCGTGTTCCTCGCCGAACGCTTCGGGGATAACGGCAAAAGAGGAGGGCCGCCACTGGGCAGGAATGGCCCCGCCGCTTCCGGTATCCTTGAAGGCGGCAAGATCGTCACGGAGAAGATCTATGACACGATCCATGTCGCCGTCCGAGGAGCCCGTAATGCCCGCGGCCTTAGCGGCGGCGGAAAGTTCCCCGGCGTTTACCGTCACCAGCGCCGAGGTAAATTTACACTGCTCGTTATACACCATGATTTGATCGATGAATTTCGACGTGTTGATCACCGCCTCCTCTATGGTTTCCGGGCTGTATTTTTCGCCGTCGGCGGCAATGAGCAGCGCCTTTTCCCTTCCTGTAACCACGAGAAAACCGTCCGCGTCCACATAGCCCAAATCGCCCGACCAGAGCCACCCGTCTATCACCGTCCCGGCGGTGGCTTCGGCGTTTTTGTAATAACCCTTCATCACCGAATCGCCGCGGGTAACTATCTGCCCGGCCTCCCCAACGGCGCATTCGGCCGTTTCATCCTTCATGATACGGACATCAAGGCCGGGAATGATAACCCCGGACGTGCCGAATTTGTGGCGTTCCCGGGAATTGGAGCAGATAATGGGGGCGTTTTCGGTGAGGCCGTACCCCTGGTACACGGGCACGCCGATCGCGTTAAAAAATTCCTGCTGGCGTATTTCAAGAAGCGCGCCGCCTCCTATGCAGAATTTGATGTCTTTGCCGAAGAACCGCCTCAGGCTGGGGAACACAAGGGCGTTCGCGACGGCCCATGGGAAAAAATTTTTAACGCGCGCCGGAAAAGGCGGCCTTTCAAACCCGTTTCCCGCCCTGGCTATTCCCGCCCTGACGCCGCGCTCGAAAATTCCGTTGATGAATTTCCCCTTGGCGGCCACGCCCTGGATCATCTTCTTCATGAAATTCCCCGACAGGGCCGGTACGGTAAGAAGGAAATCGGGATTAACTTCCTTTAGATTGGACGGCAGATTCCGGAGGGCCGCAAGGGGGCCTCCCTGTGAATCGGGAAAATACATGGCAAGGCAGCGGAAGAGGAAGACGTAAATTCCCACGGTATGGGCAAAGGAATGATCCAGGGGCAGCATGATGAGGCTCTTCCAGCCTTCCTCTACCCTTACAACAGCCGCGGCCGCGAATGCGTTATGCAGGTAGTTCCGGTGGCTCAGCATGATCCCCTTGGGGTTTCCCGTTGTGCCCGACGTGTACGATATGGTAACCGTATCATCAGGCCCGAGGGAACCGTTTATTTCTTCGAGCTTCCCCCGGAGAATGGGGCCTTCGCCGCCTGAGGCCGAAAGGAATTCCCTGCCCTTTGCGGCAAGTTCGTCATAATAGAAAATATCCTTTCCCGGAACAAGAGAATATTTGCCGCACAGTTCTCCGGTACGGGAATTTTTGGGCGAAAGACAGATAAGGAAGGGACGCCTCTTTACCTTATCCAGAATTTCCGCGCCTTTCTGGAAGTTGTTTTCGGAAACAAGGAGGACCCGCGATTCGGAGTGATCCAGCCTGAAGATGATCTCTTCCCCCTGCAGCTTCGTCGACAGGGGAACCGATACGCAGCCGGCCTTGAGGACGCCGAATTCGGCAATGACCCAGGAAGGCCGGCCTTCCGACAGAATGGCAACGTTCTCGTTCCGCTTGAGGCCAAGGGAAATGAGGGCAAGGGCAAAGGCATCCGAAAGCATGTCCGTATCCCTGTAGCTGTACCGTATCCATTCATTCCCGGTCTTTCCCCCAAGATAGGGCCTTTCGCCGTATTCCCGCGCCGCGCCGCGGAGCAGTTCAACAACCGTTCGTACCGACGTATTCATGAACCCTCCTTATTGTATGAATTCCATAGTTACCGGAATTTTTCAAAGAGTCAAGTAAAATGACAAAATATGTTTTTTTGTCGGACATATTCCGGCCCGCTTGCCTTTGGGGATTACAGGGATTATAGTTTTTATGTAAGGATTATAACATGCTCGAATATATAAAAGCCTTTTTAACCGCCGCCCCTCCCGTGGAACTGGTCCTTATTCTTATTTCCAAGATCGTCGAAGTTTCCCTGGGGACACTGCGGACCATCCTTATCAACAAGGGATACCGCCGGGAAGGGACCATCCTTTCCTTCTTTGAAATCATCCTCTGGACCTTTGTCGCCTCGAGGGTAATCATGGGGATAAGCGACGCCCCCATCAAGGGAATCGTTTACAGCATAGGATTTTCGCTGGGCATCTATTCCGGTTCCAGAATCGAAAATTTCATAGGGATGGGCAAGGTCCTTATACAGACCATCATCTCAAAGGAAAATGCCGAAGGCATGATCACCCTGCTCCGTTCACGGGGTTACGCCGTTACCACCATGGAGGCGAAGGGACGGGATTCCGAGAAAACGGTACTGATGATTTTCGCCAACCGGAAAGGCAAGGAGGAGATCATACGGGACATACGCACCCACGACGGCACCGCGATGATCATTACCAACGATGTCTCCACGCTGCAGGGAGGAACGATTTCGTCCATACCCCGGAAGCTTTTCAAATGAGGCTGTTCCAAAACTTCAGTTTTTGGAACAGTTTCTTACCCCGGAGAAAATTGCATGAGGGGCAAATGCCTGCCTTACAAGAAATTAGCAATTTTCTCCATAAGCTTGTTTCAAAACCAACCGGGTTTTGAAACAAGCTCAAGCGTTATCCGCAAATATGAAACAGAAACCCCTTTTTACCATTATATATGAAGATGAACGCATCGCCGTTTTCAACAAGGCGACGGGCATTGCGGTGGGACCTGACCGCTGGGACGAAACGGGCGGGCGGCTGGACAAGCTGGCCGCGTCGTTCCTTGGGACGCGCCTCTTTACCGTTCACCGCATAGACCGCGGCACATCGGGGCTGGTGGTATTCGCAAAGGACGCCGAAACCCACGCCTTTTTGTCGCGGGCATTTGAGGACAGGCTTGTAAGGAAACGGTACATAGCCGCGGTTAACGGACGGCCCGCCTGGAAGGAAACGGACTGCGATCTTCCCCTTGTCCCCGACGGGAACAGGCAGCATTTGACCATCATAGACAAGTACCGCGGCAAAAAATCACTTACCCGTTTCCGCCTTGTCCTTTCCGCCGGAAATTACAGCATCGTTGAGGCATTGCCCGAAACAGGCAGAACGCACCAGATCCGGGTGCACCTCGCCGCGCTGGGACATCCCGTCGTTTGCGATCCCCTTTACGGAAACAGGAAGCCGCTGTTCCTTTCGTCCTTTAAAAGAAACTGGCGGGGAGATCCTTTTGACGAAAAACCCCTTCTTGACCGGCTGGGCCTTCACGCGGCGGAACTGGTCCTGCCGGAACGCGCCGGGCTTGCCGGGCCGCTCACCCTCGCCGCGCCCCTTCCCCGGGACATGGCCGCGCTTGTCAACCAGATGGAAAAGGAGGGGAACTCTTTTTCCTTTCTCCCCTGAATTTTCAGGCGGGACAAAAGAGCGCTGCCGTTGACAAAGGCGGGGTTGGAATCGTTACGGAGGTAACCATGCTTGTAATCCCTGGGTTTTTTAAGGATAATGCTTTTATTCCCGAAAGGCGGCTTTCTGTCCCCGATGGAACAAAAGCCAGTTTGACGCTTGATGAAAAGGCTGTTTCATTTTCTACGGAACAAACAGTGCACGCTTCGCTTTCACAAAAAACTTCTGATAAGCTTTACTACATCGGTATTGATATGACAGGTTACAAATTCAACAGAGACGAAGCAAATGAAAGATAGAGTTTTTATAGACTCCAATATTTTCATCTATTATCAAGTCGCAAAAGATCCGGCAAGAAAAAAGATCGTTGATGATACTCTTGACTTCTTTGAATGTATCGCCAGTACGCAGGTACTAAAAGAAATCAGCAATGT
>JAISEB010000037.1 GCA_031264395.1 Treponema sp.
CTTCGTCAAACATGGTCATACCGTATTTGCCGTAATCTTCAGTCTGCCAGGTGGCGGTGGAAAGGAGGGTTTTGACGGGGCCGAAAATCCGGGTAAAAAGGTCTTCGTAAAATATAAACCGCGCGGGGTATCCGCTTGATTCCAGGGCCTCTTCGGGAACGTTCATGGTATAGATAAGCCCCACGGGAATACGCCGGGTAAACCGGGACTTGCGGTCCCCGGCGTAGGAAATATACTGAAACGTAAGCCGCTCGATCAGGGCCCGGGTGGAAGCGCTCAGTTCCCCGATGTAGATGGGGGAACCGATGATAAGCCCGTCGCAGGAGTCAATGGCATCCAGCACCGGCCGGAGGCTGTCCTTGACAACGCAGCGTCCCAGACTGGGGCCGTCCAGCCGCTTACATTGAAAACAACTGATACAACCCCGAAAGTCAAAATCGTAGAGGTTGACCAGTTCCGTTTCCGCTCCTTTTGATGCGGCGCCCTTGAGGCTTTCTTCCACCAGAATATGGGTATTCCAGCCCTTCCGCGGACTGCCGCTGATGCCGATAATCTTCATGATTGTGATGATAGCCGCCCTGACAAAACACCGCAAGGGTACGTAAAAGGCGGCTGCTCCCGGTATCTGATCCGCCTCATGGACGCTTGCTTTACCTTTTACTGTTTTGTAAACTGGAAATAGGAAAATTTGCTATGTCAGGTTCACAAAACAGCGCTTACAACAACGCTCTGCTTTCCGTATATCAGGACCCGCGGCGGGTTTTCAACCTTGCCGACATTGCCATGATAGACGGGAAAGCCGGGTTTCTCAACCAGAAGCTGCATTATTGGGTGAAAACAGGCAAAATCCTCAATCCCCGGCGCGGTATCTATGCAAAACCGGGCTTTAGTCAGGAAGAGCTGGCCTGTAAACTCTATCGGCCTTCCTACCTTTCCTTGGAATATGTACTGCAGAAAGCAGGCGTCATTTTTCAGTATGATTCCCGCATTACCCTCGTCGGCGCCCTCAGCAGAAAACTCAAAACAAGCGGCGTCGTTCTGGAGTACCGGAAAATCAAAGGCGCCATTCTGCTGCAAACCACGGGTCTGGTCATGGACAATGCTGTCAGCATGGCCTCTCCGGAACGGGCCTTTCTCGATATGCTGTACCTTGAACCTGATTTCTATTTTGACAATACCCATATCCTGAACAAAGAACAGATAGAAGATATGCTGCCCTTGTACCAATCCAAAGCCCTGGAAAAACGAGCCCGGAGGCTCCTTGCAGATGGACAGCAATAGACACCGGCTGCTGCTTGCCGGAATTCTCAAAGACATTTATTCCCTTTCTGATCCTGCCCGGTTTCTTGGCTTTAAGGGCGGAACCGCATTGATGTTTCTGTACGGCTTACCGCGTTTTTCCGTTGATCTTGACTTCAACCTGCTCGACCTTGAACGGGAACAGGCTGTTTACGATGAAGTACGAAAGGTGCTGCTCAAGTACGGTTCCATCGCCGACGAGGCGCTCAAATACTACGGGCCTGTTTTGGTACTGGATTACGGCAAGGGCGAACGGAAGCTCAAAGTGGAAATTTCCAAACGGCAGTTTGACAATCACTATGAGATAAAAAATTTTTTCGGTACCAGCCTGAAGGTCATGACCATGCCGGATATGTTTTCCCACAAGTTATGTGCCCTGCTGGACCGCGGCGCCGTGATAAACCGCGACATTTTTGACGCATGGTTTTTTATGGAAAAGCGTACTCCCTTGAACAAGGCGTTAATTGAAACCAGAATGAATATGCCCCTTGCCGCATATCTTGACGCCTGTATTGAAAAAATAAAACATCTGCCCGAAAAAACCATACTTCATGGGCTTGGCGATTTGATGGATGAAAAGACCAAAGACTTTGTCCGCGCCCGGCTGAAAAAAGAAACCCTGGGCCTTTTGGAATTCTACCGGGATTTTCCGCTTTTAATCGATTGAAGCATTTACCCATTTACCGCAAGTCGAGGGCAGCATTTATCGCAAAATTTTCCTACGCAAATGTATGACTTTTCCCAAAACATACATTTTTGTATAAAGGCGATTCGCAAGTGAATCCATACCCAAAAACCCGCTTACGGCTCACGGGGAAACTTCAGGGCGGGAGAGTCGTTTTTTGATACCGATAACTCTTAAAATTCTACCGCAAAGTCGAAAAAGTCAAAAAAGTTAAAGAAGTTGAAGAAAAAAACTTCATTTGATACTCCCTTTTATCAAGAAAACTTTGTGATCTTTGCGCGATCTTTGTAATTAAAATTCTTGATTATGAAACCAATACTTGGCACGGTTTTTGCTAATAATAAGCAATATACCATACGGAGGATTTCATGAGCTTGATTGATTTTACCAAAACCCCGGTAACCGAGATTTTCGGAACCAACTGTTTTTCCAACGCCGTTATGAAAGAACGGCTTCCCAAAAATATTTACAAAGAGATACTTGCCGTTCAGGCAGGGGAAAAGGAATTAACCCTGGCCATTGCCGAAGTTGTCGCCGCCGTAATGCGGGACTGGGCCATTGAAAAAGGCGCGTCCCACTATACCCATCTGTTCCAGCCCCTGACCGGGTTAACCGCCGAAAAGCACGACGCGTTTATCGCCCCGACAGGCGACGGCAAGGTGTTGATGGAATTCTCCGGGAAGGAGCTGATTAAGGGTGAACCCGACGCGTCGAGTTTTCCTTCCGGGGGACTGCGCGCTACCTTTGAGGCGCGCGGCTATACCGCCTGGGACGTGACGAGCCCGGCCTTCCTTAAACAGGACCCTACGGGAACGACGCTCTGCATTCCCACGGCCTTTATCAGTTATTACGGGCAGGCCCTTGACAAGAAAGTGCCCCTGCTTAAATCCATCGACACTTTGGGCAGGCAGGCGATCCGGGTGCTCAGGGCGCTGGGGAACGAAACGTCCAAACGGGTTTTTACCACCGTCGGCCCCGAACAGGAATACTTCCTTGTCGACAGGGAATATTACGACAGGAGGCCCGATCTTATCCTTACAGGAAGGACCGTCTTCGGCGCCCTGCCGGCCAAAGGCCAGGAAATGGAAGACCACTACTTCGGCGCCATCAAGGAAAAGGTTGCCGGTTTCATGCGGGAACTCAACACGGAACTGTGGAAGGTGGGAATCCCCGCCAAGACGCAGCACAACGAAGTGGCCCCCAACCAGTTTGAGATTGCCCCGGTGTACGCCAATTCATCCGCCGCGGTCGACGCCAATCAGCTTGTCATGGAAACACTGCGAAGCGTGGCGCGGCGGCACGGCATGGAGGCCCTGCTTCATGAAAAACCCTTTGCCGGTATTAACGGATCGGGCAAGCACAACAACTGGTCCATGGCAACCGACGACGGCATCAACCTGTTCGAGCCTGGGGAGAATCCCGAATCAAACGCCCGCTTTCTTCTCTTTGCCGCCGCCGTAGTGGAAGCCGTTGACCGTTACGCCCTTCTTCTCCGTTCGTCGGTGGCGACGTCCGCGAACGATCACCGCCTGGGCGCGAACGAGGCGCCCCCGGCCATTGTCTCGATCTTCTTCGGAGGCCCCCTTACCGAGATCTTTGAAAATATCGCCGAAGGAAAAAACAGCGGAAAAACGAATTCCGCCGAAGAGATCAAACTTGGAGTCACGAGCCTTCCGGCTCTTCCCAAAGACGTGTCGGACCGGAACCGGACCAGTCCCTTTGCCTTTACCGGGAACAAATTCGAATTCCGCATGGTTGGTTCTTCCCAGTCTGTCGCCACGCCCAACACGTACCTTAACGTGGCGGTTGCCCAGGTGCTGGAGGAATTTGCCGACAGGCTTGAAAAGGCTTCCGATAAAAACGGGGCGATACAGGCCATTATCAAGGAATCCTACGCGAAGCACAGGAAGGTTGTTTTTAACGGGAACGGCTATACCGACGAATGGGTCCGCGAGGCCGAACGGCGGGGGCTTCCCAACGTGAAGAACGCGGTCGACGCCCTTACGGTGCTGATACGAAGCGAGACCATTGCCCTCTTTGAAAATCACAAGGTGTTTACCAAGGAAGAATCGGAAAGCCGTTATCACATTTATCTGGAAAAATATTCCAAGCAGATAAACATAGAGGCGGGCGTTACCATCGATCTTGCCCGGCGCTACATTTTCCCGGCGGCGACTTCCTACGCCGGTTCCCTTGCCGAAAGCGCCGCTTCCCTTGCCGCAGTCGGGGCAAACAACACCCCCCAGGCCAAGCGGGTAAAGCGCATAGCCGACCTTGCCGCGGAACTGTACGATGAAACTGCCAAACTGGAAAGCGCCCTTGGCGAGGCACAGGACATTGAAGATCCCTTTGCGCAGGCAAAGTCCTATTTTGAAAATGTAAGGCCCGCCATGGACTCTGTCCGCCAGAAGGGAGACGCCCTTGAGAAGCTTGTTTCCAAAGAAGCCTGGCCCCTGCCCGACTACGGGGAGATGTTGTTTAAGTTGTAGGACGAAACGGCCCTCCCGGGCCGCCCGTTATTTTGCGGATGGCCTTGAAAGATCCCGGGGGAATTCCTCCGGGATTTGTTTTATACGCGGCGTGGTATAATTCCCTCAATACAAATCTACGAATCAAAAATACCCGCCACTTCTTTGAGCCGTTCTGAAATGGTGATATGCTGCGGACAGTGTTCCTCACATTGTTTACAGGAAACGCAATCCGAAGCCCTGCCGAATTCATGGGCAAGATTGTTGTAATAAGTCGCCTGAGGCGGGGTAAGCCCGAATTGTTTTTGGTCGTTGTAAATGGAGAAATACTGCGGTATGGGTATTCGCTGTGGGCACCCTTCAACACAATACGCGCAGGCGGTACAGGGAATGGCGATATTACGGTTGATAATTTCTGTTACCTTTTTAATTACTTCCCGTTCCCCGGTATCCAGTGGTTTTAAGTTGTTCATCAGCGTGGCGTTTTCCGTCAACTGTTCAAGGCTATTCATACCACTCAATACCGTTAGTATACCCGGCAGGGAAGCGGCAAAACGGATCGCCCATGACACGGCGCTCGCGGCGGGGTTATGGGTTTTGAATAGTTGTTCCGCTTCTTTCGGAAGCGACGGCCGTCCGTAGGATTCCGCAAT
>JAISEB010000076.1 GCA_031264395.1 Treponema sp.
GCAACCGATAGTTTTCCTATTTTGTCAAAAAAGAGCGTCTTTTCGCTTTTGTGTTTATTTTTGGCTATTTTCGAGGTTATAATAAATTCGATTAATTTCAGTATCATGATGAAAATAAACCACACCGGAATGATCTTAAAATATGCAAAGGCCGTTAGGGACAAGATTGTGTATGCCGTGTCTGAAATGATGTCCAGTTTCGCGCCTGTGTCCGAGGCGCATTGTAGCTTTCTTGCCAAAAAGCCGTCCGCAACATCCGATAGTATTATGGTGAAAAATATGATCAATAAAAATAAATTTTTTGTGCATTCATAAACAAAAATATCGTGGATAATGATTATGAAAGGAAGGACGAGGGCCAACCGTAATAATGATAAAGCATTGGGAACATTTCTGTAAGGGAATCGTTTAATGTTCATCATTCCTCCTATGCCACCCATGCCACAAAGCCTGATGCCAGAGCCTTCCCCACACCGGCTTTTTGGGGCAAGTTGAACCATATCCTCAATTTTCACCCCATAAGTATAAGCATAACGAAAAGAAATTGGAAGTGAAAATCCCAACGTTTTATCCTGGGGCATGGCTTCACGAGCGAGGAGCGGGCGGTGTGTGGGGCAATTATAGTTTTTCCCGCGCTGGTTCGGCGCTTTTATAGAAGGCCGGAAAATCCACGGGGCTTACGCAGGGTATAGCGGAATCAGTGTAGTCATTTTTTAAGGTATTTGCTCAACCGTTCGGAGCGAAGTTCATCAAGGCTCATGTCTCCGGCTTGGGCGGCTATACCCAACAGGCCGTCGGTAAGCGGCATTGGCCGCTGGGTATCTTTCTTTTCTGCCGTGCCGCGGACGGGGGGCGTTTTCCCCTCCACTGCCGCGAGCCTTGTATGATCATTTGCCGGAGAATTTAAGCGGATCAGGTTACGGCGTTCCATGTCCCGCAGGAGGTTAAGGGCGCCGGAATCAATAAGGTCTAGGGTTAGGGTCATACGATACTCCGTGCTTTTAAGCATAGCACAAAAAAGGGAAAAGGTGAAGGGGCGCATGACTTTCTTGGCTGAGGCTCTTAGCAAAAGAGAATAAAATTACCAGACCAGCGGCACGTCGTACCGCATGATATTTTCATCGGCAGTAACAAGCTTCATTTTTTTGGCAAAGGCAGTCGCTGTAATCAGGCGGTCAAAAGGGTCGCGGTGATGAAAGGGCAGCCCTTCAAGGGCAGCAAGGTGGACAGTTTCAATGGGGAGGATGATAATGTTGTTGTCTTGAGCCATGCGTGTAAACCCGGCTGTATTGCCAGGAAAGCGTAATTTTCCTATGCTAATTTTAATCGCCAACTCCCAGGCGGAAACTACGCTCACATAGACGGAGTTGGAAACATCCCCAATAATACGCTGGGCGGTGGCGGATAGCTTATCATCGCCCATGAGGAACCAAATAGCGGCATGGGTATCCAGAAGATAGCTGTCCAATTATATATAGTCCTTAAAGTCGTCCAGCGGCGCGTCAAAGTCCTCCGCCATCCAGTATTCCCCCTTGCCTTTGGCGTAGCCGAATACACGCGCTTTCTTCCGCTTCTGCTCTGCCGTCTTTTTGGGCGTAAAAGTAAGGACCACCGGTCCTGCCGGAACTTCATGAGGCACATCAATAACCAGCCGGTGGCTGGAGGGCACGTCTACGATCTGTTCAATGCTCATACTTCCATTATATCCCGTAATTTGAGTCGAAACAAGGCGCCGCTCTGCAGAAAGGCCTGTGTCAGCAACAATGATCATGACAGTGCGCAGTTCCTATAGTCCGGTTTCAGCTTGATGTCGATAAGCAACTGCTTAAGCGTGCGCCCTTCGGCTAAAACTCCGAGGGACGCATGGCTTCGCCGGTCTCTCTCTCAATCCGGAACGCTTGTCGGCGCCTCCGGGTGGTTTGGCCCGAAGCTCTTGATCAGCACCAGGGGCTCCACGGGGCTTTGGTTGACAATCGTGACGCCCTTTTGAGCGGCCGCTTCGGAAACGAAGAATTCGTCGGCGCTCTGCTGGCCGAAGCGGAGCATGGTGGGGCTTTCGCAGACAAAGGCGCCCAGTTTTCCATGGCCCTGGGTGAGGATGACCCCGTGGGCCACCGGCTCTTTGAGGGTTACGGTTTCTCCCGGAAGCACCGTCAGTTCCTTGGCGCTGAAATAGCCGTCGTTGGCATAGGAGATCCAGCGCTCCTCGTATTGGCTGTTGGAGGCGACGGGAATGGGCCGCCGGGAATAGTGCTTTTTGTAGTGGGGATCGGTGTTCTTTTCCCAGTCCAAAAGGCTGAAGATGTATTCAATGTCGTCTTTTTTGTCCTCGGGGCATTCGCCCACCAGGAAGTTCCGGGGGAATATCTCGCCGGAAACTACGTTTTCGTGGACCGAATTGACATCCCCGTTCCAGTTCAGCTCGAAGGTGAGGACCGAGCCGGGGGCGTGGATGACTCCGGCGGGGGAGTACCAGCCGGTTCCCAGCTCGATCCGGTAGGCCCGGGAAAGCTCGGTGATCCGGTTGTCCCCCTTGTTGTAGTCCAGGAGCCGTTGCTTTACCTGCTCGGGCGTGGTGTCCGGGTCGTAGCCGAAGTAGGTGGCGTCCATTTCCCCGGAATGGCTGGCAAACTGCCGGGGGAAGTAGTAACATTCGGGTTTCCCCAACTTGCCCACCCGGGCGGCGGCCTCCATGTCGAGGTGAAGGTGATGAAAGAGGGGCGTGGTTAAGTCGTAGAATTTTGAGAACACCGGCCAGCCGCCGTATTTTGCCATCAATTCTTCCCCAATCAGCCTAGCCCCCAAGATCTGAACCGCCTCTTTAAGGGTAAATTTTTCGTCTCTGCCGTAGTCCACAGCCACATAACTCAGACCCTCGTCGGGG
>JAISEB010000085.1 GCA_031264395.1 Treponema sp.
GGGTTATACCGCTTTTTCTGAAGCCGGTTCCATCGGTAACATTGTTCCCGCAGGAACCGGAGTTTGAAACTGACTTGGTTAGTTAAAATTTGGCAAAATTTTCTGTAAATTTCAAGCCCCGCCAGCGGGTTTACATGCGCTCCGCGCCGGCATACCCAAAGCGGGTTTTCAGGCTCTGCCTTTGGGACGAAAATAGCGATTGGCATACGCAGCTGCCAGCGGGTTTCAATGCCAGACTGTGTAAAAACTCAAAATTATACCGCTATATATAGTTGTGCAATGCCACATAATAAAGCAAATAACACTATATATGGAAGCGGCAATGACTTTTGACACAGCCTGATGCGCTCCGCGCCGGCATACCCAAAGCGCCCGCCAGTGGGTTTCAATGCCTCCGGTCTATTGTCCGCCTCCGCCGCAAACTTGTTTGCGCCGTTGGCGGAGGAAATGCTTTTGCTTCGATAGCAGCGGTCAGGGATTTGCCATAGATGCGGCCAGCCAGCCCGCGACAGCCGCTCAAACCAGTGGTCTCTTTTGGCCGGGACCAATTACCGCGCGATTCGCTCCGGTTAGAGCGGTATTTCAACTTTCTACAAACGGGGATCCACCGCCTCATTTTCCATGGCCAGAACCGCGAACACACATTCGTGCATACGGTGAAAGGGTTCCCCCCTGACAAAACGCTCCAAAGATTCCATGCCCAGGACAAATTCCGACAAGGCGAGGCGGCGTTTTTTCGACAGGGAGCGGCTGCGCAGCCGTTCCAGCTTTTCGGGGACCGTGTATTCGGGGCCGTAGATGATGCGCAGGTATTCCCGTCCCCGGCATTTGACCGCGGGCTGGAGCAGTTCCGTCCCCCGTCGGGCGATAAAATCCAGGGGTTTCACCACCATGCCCTCGCCGCCGGAACCGGTAAGCTTGAGCCACCAGTCCACCGCGGCGGCAAGGGATTGCCCGTCCTTCAGGTCAACAACAATATGACTGGTGGCCATAAACAGGGGATCGATGCCCGTCATGTACTGCCGGATCGTTTCCAGATGATGGAGGTGGTTTTCGCTGTTCCAGACTTTGCCTTCGGTGGCAAGGATGTGGAAGGGAGCGATGCGGTAGTCTTCTACCGAGGATACGGTCCAGCAGTAACGGCGGTACGCATCGGTGTATTGGTCAAGACATTCCCTTCGTTGTTCAAACTGTTCCAACACCGCGGCGATATTCATGTCGGCGCCACCGCCGCCAACACTAGCACCGCCACTGGCAGCCGGCCCCTGAATGGAAATGGCCTGTTTCAGGGCGGCGATACCCGCAGCAAGGCCGTCCCGCCCGGATCTTCCCACCGGCCCGTACTGTTCCAAAAGGAGAGCCCGGGCTTTTGCAGACCAGGGCATAAGTTCAGTGTCCAGGCATACCCAATCGGTGGCGAACTGATCCCAAAATCCGGTACGTTCAAGGACATTTTTCAGGCGTTCAAGGATGGCGCGTTCCATTCCAGTGTTTCCCGCGGCAAGCGCCGAAGCATCGGAGGGATCAAAAAAATGCCGGCCCGTCCGGGTGTAGATAATTCCCTGGGAGCCGTCCTGTACGCCGAAGCGGTTCAACGCGGTTTCCCGGCTGCGGCAGAGGACGATCACCGCCCTGGAGCCCATGTGTTTTTCCTCGCAAACAGCCTGTGCAATGCCGGCTTTGCGATAGTATTCCAATGCCTCAGCGGGGTGTTCCAGAAATTCCGGGAGGGCGCTGGTTTTGCAGGGGGACATGGTTGGCGGCAGATAGATAAGCCAACGGGGGTCCGCGGAAAAGCGGCTCATTATTTCCAGGGCTGCGGCGCTGCTTTCCTCATTGATAACGATGTTACGGTGCAGCCGGGCCCGGATGTTAAGCCGCCCCAGCACGTCTTCTATGGCCGGAATATTTTCGACGCCGGGGAGGGGCGGGGAAGCGGGCTTTGTCCGGCTCTCTTCCGGCAGGAGATCGTCCCCGGCGGAAGATGCATCCCCGGAATGAACAGTATTACTGTCGTAGTCAAGTGATTTTACCGGCGCGTAGTATTCCCGCGCCGCCGTCACTGAAACCACCTCGGCCTCGGGATAGCGGTAGGCGCTGAGGCTGCCGCCGAAAACACAACCCGTATCAATACAAATGGTGTTGTTCAAAAAACGCGGTTCCCGTGAAGGAATGTGGCCGTAGACCACCAGTGCCTTGCCCCGGTATTCATTGGCCCAGTCGAGGCGTACCGGAAGGCCGAACTCGTCGGTTTCCCCGGTGGTTTCGCCGTAAAGACAAAAACTCCGCACCCGGCCGGAGCTTCTGCCCTGCCAGGCTTCCTTGAGGCCCGCGTGGCTTACCACCAGCCGCCCCCGGTCAAGCACATAGTGGCTCACCAGGCCGTCCAGAAAAGCGCTTACCCTTTCGATAAATTCGGGGCTCTCCTGTTCCATCTGCGTAACGGTACTGTCAAGGCCGTGGCTTAGTTTTACATCCGCGCCCCGGAGCTTGCGGAGGAGCTTTACCTCGTGGTTGCCGGGTATGCAGAGGGCCGTGCCCGCTTCGGCCATGTTCATTGCCAGCCGCAGCGCCTCCGCGCTTTTCGGCCCCCGGTCGCAGAGGTCGCCCAGAAAAACCGCCCGCCGGTTAGCTGGGGGCAGTGCAATGCAGGCGGTGCGGTCTACGGTGTAGCCCATCTTTTCCAGCAGGGCGCAGAGTTCGTCGTAGCAGCCATGGACATCGCCGATGATGTCGAAGGGGCCGGCCTCATCTTTCTTGTCGTTCCAGAGTTTCGTCCTCTCTATTTCCGCGTCCGCGGCCTCTTCGGGGCTGGTAAAGGTGTATACAAAGTGGAAGCCCTCTTTCCGCAGATGTTTAATGCTCCGTTTCAATTCCCGGGCGTGGCCCTGTACCACATGGGGGCCGAAGTTCCGGTCCGGCCGCGCCTTGTTCCGCTCGATGCAGAGGGACTGGGGCATATCGAAGACGACGGCCGCGGCCAGGACATTCTGCTCCCGGGCAAGGCGCAGAACCTGGTCCCTGGCTTTTTTCTGTACGTTGGTCGCGTCGATAACGGTAAGTCTGCCCGCCTCAAGCCGCTTTGCAGCGATGTAATACAAACTGTCGAACGCGGCGGCGGTAGCGCTTTGATCCGTTTCATCGTCCGATACCAGGCCCCGGAAATAATCGGAGCTGAGGACCTCCGTCGGCTTAAAGTGATTCCCCGCAAACGTAGACTTGCCGCTGCCGGACGGGCCGATCAGGGCAACCAGGCAGAGCTCGGGTAATGTTATGCGCACGGGAGACTCCGCGGGCCGCTGCCGGGGGTTTCCACACGGACGAACACGGCCATTTGTGCCGGCGCGCCCAGATTTTCATCAGCCTCGCCTATACCCTCAAAGGACGCCTCGTATCCGTAACGCCGGGCCGCTTCCCCCGCCCAGGATTGAAAGCGGGCGCGGTTCCACTCAAAGCGGTGGTCCCCGTGGCGGAAACGGGATATGCCGTAAATTTCGTTGTATTCAATGTTGGGGGTCGTGACCACCAGGGTTCCCGGCCGGGCATCGCCGAGGATAAGCGCCTCCAGGGTATCAAGCCGGTTTTCGTCCAGATGTTCGATTACCTCCACCAGCGCGGCGGCGTCATAAGCCCTGAACCGTTTGTCCCGATAGCTGACGGAACCCTGAAAAAGGGAAATGCGTTTCTGTTGGGCCTCGGGCAGCCGGTCTATTTTCAATTTATCCCGAGCGTGTTCCAGCGCTGTCCGGGAAACATCAACCCCGGTAACACGGGTAAATGTTTTTTCCTTCATCAAAAGCCGCAGCAAATTCCCTTCCCCGCAGCCCAGATCGATCACCGACCCGGCGCCGCTTTTCTTTATCACGTTGAAAACCGCTTCCAGCCGCAGGGTATTCAGCCTTGGGCGGCCTGTCGTTTCCGGTTCATCATTCCCGGGGGGAAGCGCTTCCCCGGCCCATTCGCCGTTGTCCAGCCGGTCCAGAGCGCTGCGGGCCAGGCTCCGCAGATTCTTGAAATAGCGGCGGGCGATCAGGTCCTTTTCAGGATGATCTTCAAGCCAGCCCTTGCCGTGGTCGAGGAGCTTGTCAACTTCGCCCTCCCCTATCCAGTAGTGTTTTTGCCGGTCAAAAACCGGAATTAGCACATAAATATGGTTCAGCAGATCCCGAAGCCGCACCCTCCCCCGGATAGTAAGGTTGATATAGGGGCCGCTCCCCCATTCGGGAAATTGCTCGTCCAGCAGGGCGCTTTCCTCAACCTGCACCTCATAACCCAGCGGTTCAAACAGCAGTTCCGGCAGAATAACGCCGCCTCGGCAGGGCAGCATAAAAAGACTTGCGCTTAAATCCAGCGGAGTATCCGCCAGCTCCTGTTTTTTGGCGCATCTCCCGGACATGGCCGTCCCGTACACACCGGATATGGCGGTGCACATAAAAGAAGAACACACATAAGGCCGGTCATTCACATAATCGAATATGCCGCCCGAAGCCCTTCTGCCCCTGACCAGATCCAAAGGGTCCATGTCGAGGAGCAGCGCGGCGGTGCAGCGCTCCGGCCCCGTCTCGGGATAGAACACATGGACCCGCCCAAAGCTCAAATCCGCGCTCTGCGGCCTGGCAGGGTTCTTGTGGAGCAGGTACCCCAGATCGGTGGGGTTTTCGCCGGTATAGGTAATGGTAAACAGCACAGCCGTATTATAGCCTGAAATGCGTTTTTTCCTATAGTCAGAGTCTGTCTATGAGCCTCCGGGTTGACTTGACAATTTTCCGGTAATCCGCGAAACTAATGATTATGAAAGCGACGAATTTACAAATTACCCCCCCCCCCCCCATATTCGCGCATTTAATGCTGTTTATGCGGTAGTAACCAAATCGAAATTTCTTCGCGAGTTGGCCGAAGATATCAAAGAGTCTTGTTGTTTCCCCGGAACGTGGACAAGCGCCCATGTAAAAAAACTTGAACGCCAAAATTACCGTCCTGAATGCAAAATCGATAAAATTGCGTTTATCATCAACAAGTCATCGATGGCCACGGCACATCTTGAAAACATATTTCTAAACCTCGACACAAGCGATTACGACATTGTTTTTATGGGGCCGCGCTCGGAACTGGAATGCAGGGAAAAGGCTTATGCCCAAAAGTATAATTGCAATGTTGTATCAGTGAATGAAGTTATAGCCCGTAAACTTTGTTACAAACTTGCCGTAACCATGTTTGGCGATCATAAGTCAAAAAAACACATGAGCCTCCCCGCCGCAAGCGGCGGGGTATCTTCTAAACGCTGCCTTATCGACGAGGCTCGTTCTGTAAGGAAATTATTTAACTGTGGGGGTTTACTACCATTTTTTGTTGGCGTTGCCAACTCTAACCGCCCTAAAGGACGGGGTATTAAACCCCCACTGCGAATAAAA
>JAISEB010000139.1 GCA_031264395.1 Treponema sp.
CGCCCATCATACGGACGCAATATATCAACCTCCGGTATCAGAACCTGACCATCACCCCGGTGTTCGACATGGAGGCGGGGGCGTTTTCACGGTATGACCCCGGCACCAATACCCTGTACTTGGGGGACGGCGAACAGGCGTTATTCCACTTGAATATTCTTGAGGAGAACGCGGAGCTTGAAAACCTCCAGGTGTTCTGGCAGAGCGTGAACGGCGCGAACGTCGATAACAAGGAGGCAAAAGACGGCGGCCACATTTCACTGGCTAAAGAAAACGGGACATCCGATTCGGGGGAACCGTTATGGCGGATAGGGCACGGCCAGGATCATTTATCGGACAAACCGTTCTATCTTATCAGCAAGGATCTGTTTTACACCGTGTACGGGACGAAAACAACCTATAGGACGGTACAAGACCCCCCAACTACAGAAAATCCCGAAGGCGGCAGTCATACGGAAACCACTACTGCCGTTACGGAAAATACAACCTATTCCGCCGCCCAGGGGCAGGGGATTACCGAATGGTGGGTGGACGTTCACTAACACAAACCGGATTTATTTCAGAGGGCAGAATATCTTTTGAAATAATCACCCGCAATTTTTTCAAGGAGAAGAAGATATGAAGAAAGGAAAGATCATTTTTGCGGTTCTGGCATTTACCCTTATTACGGTAAATCAGGCAATGGCCGGAGGGGATGTCGATGTTGACCTCCGCTGCCGGTCCCCCTCGCAAAGTATTGTCCGCGCCATCGGCAACCATTCATACGGGGGCGAGGAGAAACGCTACGACTGGTCCTACGGCCATCAAATTATCGGGTATACGGAGACGGGATATGTCAATGTCCTGTACCGGGATGTAAAGCCTTATGTCTTGCGGGACGACCTGTTCAGAGCAAACCCGAATTATTACCGTATCGGAATGTCCGGCTCCGGGAGCGAGGGATGGTGGATATTCGCCGATTCCGACAGCGCCGATTTCCCCCCGCGGCAGTATCATCAGTACGCCACGCCTACGACAAACAAGAATTCCGCCGTTACCGGAACCTATTACGGCCAGATCAAACTGACGTACAAGCGGTATGACGGGACTACCGGGGAAAAAATAATAAACGTCCAGATACAGAAGCGGGAATGTGAAGCCTATAATAACGGCAAATGGCGGGAAGTTTCACCAGGCCGTTGGGAACAGCAGTAAAATAACCTGTAAAGGCGCTTTCTGTAGAGGAAGCGCCTTTATCTTTATTCCTGCAATGCAATGTTTAACACTGGGCTGTCAGTCATTTTATGCCTTTTAGTAAACCAGATATGATCTCATATACTTCGGAAACCGCCTTTTCCGGCGCATAATGTGAAAAGAAATATTCAATATATTTCCAAACGTGCTTTACTCCCCGCAGGAGAACCGGAAAGCGGGTATTCACCAGGCAGACCGCTAACAGCAGACCGGCCAGCCTGAAAAAATACCGGGTAGAGTAGAACATTGCTATTAACCCCTTTAATGAAAAACGCTACAGGCCATGCCGCAGCCGGTATTCCCTGCTTAACAGGATCAGGTTTGATTTTACCGCCGCTGATTTTATACCGTCAAAATTATCAATCAGACAGCCTACCTTCTGCCAGAACAGCGTATTCCAGGTATATACGGTTTTTCCGTTTAACTGCTCCAGATTCCAATACACCCGACGCAGTATATCTATCCTCCGTCCTTTAGTCCTGAGAATAACACCGACTTCCTGTTTGATATTGGGGAGCGAAATGTGCGGATAACAGGACAACTCATCACAACTTCTGACAACGTATGCCCGGCGATGGTGTGGGTATTTGTAGTAAAGCAATACCACGCCCTCAAACCGGATAAACGTTCCAAGATCATTCACCGTCCACTTCCCCAGGATATTACCCCGCGCATAGAGGGTGAAAAATGAAAACTTTGGAATATGTACGTTAAGCATGACCATTTTCACCGTACTATTACCTTGTAAATTTAACAATATGGAGAATTCGCCATATTGTTATACTTCATATCTATCCCCCATCGTAAAAATGTACGTTGTACAGGGAACTTATGGAAACCCCGGTTGGGTTCCCATAAGTTCCACGTTTGCGTATATCCGCAAACCACCACTCTGAAAAGAAAGTAAGGGGAAAGAGTATGTCAGACACAATGATTTTTCCATCATCACAAAGGGCTTCCGAAGCACAGCCCGGCAATTACGAAAACATTTCAAAAAACGACCTCGCCATTATCAACGCCAAATACGACCGGAAAAAATTTATCGCGGCTCTTGACGCCGGGACTTTGGCCTGCCTGCCTGATTCAAACGGCCTTGCCGATACCCAAGCCGCCTGTAACGTAATCAACCGGACCACCTACCGGGGTTCGGGACAACTGCTCCTGAAGGATTTCCAGAAACAAAACGAGTTTCCCACCGCGGAGTTTTGTACCGGCGACCAAATTGAAAAAGCATCCGGTTTCGCGGGAAAAAAAATCTACATCAAGAAAGGAGCGAGGGGCATAACCCTCAATTTCTCGATAAACGGGGAACAAACAAGCGCCCGCCTGTTCAACATCGCCCAGGTCCACAACCCCGATTTAATCCGGGCCTATGCGGAACACCGCGCCCAGGAACGGGAAACCTACCTCCAGGAAAAATACGGCGAAAACTACCGGCCTAAAATGAATGAGCCCGACAAACCAGCTGTCTCCTGCACGTCTTCCGATCCTGACGTGTACCTGGGCCAATACCTGGCGGCTGTTACCGACGGCAGACAATTCAAGGTCAGCCCGCGCCTGGCGGAAGAATTTAAACAGAAAACCAAAGACTTTATCTTTGAGAAGAATCCCGCGGGCCATATTAACCCTTTCAATTTGAACCGTCTCGGCAGCAAGGCAAGCAGCCTATGCAGGCAAATTCTTCCGGAAATCAGGGAAACGCCGAAACCTGAAATCGAAGGGAAGCCCAAAAAAGAACCGCATCGGCCGTCATCAAAAAAAGCCGATCCCTCTATGGAACGGTGATGTCGGTAGGCCAAAACAAATGCTGTTTGTTGCCAACACGACAAGGAAGGAAACCGCTTTATGAAAGTTTCAACCGTGATAAACGCCATACCCCTTTATAACTATCATCATTGGCTTGACGATCTGCGCACGCTGGCGGAACAAAGCTGTCAATCACAGACTCTGCCTTTTGCCGTTCAAACACCTCCCCCTGCAAATATCAACATCATGCGGAACCAGGGGGGAGGCGCTATCAACACACAAAAACTTGAATTACAGGCCGCCTGCCTCGGCATAGACCGGCTGGCCTGGATATTCGGGGCGGACGCTGAATATATCGGGCTGACTCTCAAAAACAGCGAACCGGAACCGGCATATCCGGCCTCCGGTCAGGGGAGCTTTAATCCTGTTTTACTCCTTGCCAAAATCAAGGGGAGAAAACCGGAGCCGCTGGACGCTCAATACGCCTATTTTATCGACCAGTTTACCGAAACCAGCGTTACCCGCTGTGCCGCCTCTTTCAATCAGGAATTATCCAACAGCAAAGAAAGCGGTGATGAAACCGTCAGGGAACGGCGCTCCCGCATGGCCCGGAATATCCTCTACGCTCTGGAGGATTATGACAGCGGCCTTTCCCGCAGGGATATTAAAGAGCAAGCCCTGAAAAATATCCGGAAGAACAGCGCCAAGGGAACCCCCGGCTTTATCAAAGCCCGGTCTTCTTATCAAGCCCTTACCGGAAATCTAAACCCCGCCGGAAAAACTGTCTTTAACCGTATCCGTACCTACACTGAAAAACAGGAAACCGGAGCGGATAGTTTTACCGGCAGTAATCCCGGTCCGCTGAAAACGGCCTATGCCGCTTTCCAGTCTTTTTTGGAAAATCCGTCAGCCTTTTCAAAGGTATGGTTCGATGCCGGTTCTTTTACCCGCGGCCTCATGGCAAGCCAATTCAAGCGGAAGCCTGCTTCCACCGTGAAGGCGGGAATGTATAACCGGAAGGAAGCCGATCATGACCGGTAACACTCAGAAGGCGTTTATCGCCGCCCATGATCTTTTCACCGAATCAACGTTTCCTTTCGGAACAGGCGTAATCGCGGAAACAACGGAACGGGCGGCCCAGGTCAGGAGTATCCGGCAACCCGCCCTGTTGACTAAAAACCAATGGTATCACATCCTGATACCGGCGCCGGAATATTTTCTCCGTCTCCACACGCCGCTAAAAGAACAGCCTTTTCCCGTACTGCACCGGATCATGTCCAAGAAATCCCTGTCCGCCCTGTTTTATGACGAATACGCCCGGTTCAAATGGCAGCTTGACACGTATCTCAAAGATAAACCGGAAGAAGAAAAACCGGCTGTCGCCGATTCGGAAACCCATGCTTTTTTTCACCAACAGCGTGAACAACTATTGGCATTGCCGTCCGGCAATTCTTTCCTGGAATTATTATCCCAGAACGGGATGAATAGCGATCACCGTATTGCCGCGTCTTTTTTCGATTACCTGGAGATTGCCGGAATTCAATTTACCGATTCCGGCGAAACACGATTTTTAATAAGCAATGCCCGGAAAAGTGTTGCCATCACCGCAATCCGCCGGGAAAGA
>JAISEB010000177.1 GCA_031264395.1 Treponema sp.
TTCCACAGATCCCGGATTTCCCCAGGATCGGCGGCGGCGCGTTTTACCCGGGAAAATTCGCCGAGGACCGCGAGGAGCGTATCGCGCCGGGAAACGGCGCGGCCGGCAAGGGAAGCGCAGCCCGAAGCGCCGGCGGGGAGGCGGTTGTTTACGTTGATCCCTGCGCCGACGGCCATCCATTCGACGCCGTCTCCCTCGCCGTACACGTCCGAAAGGATGCCCGCCGTTTTTTTCCCGCCCGAGTACACGTCGTTGGGCCATCGGAGAAAGGCGTCCGTCCGGCATACCCCGCGCACGGCCCTGCACACGGCTATGTGGGCCGCCATGACAAGGAGCGCGTAGTTGGCAATGGAAAGCCGGGGACGCTCAAGCATGGTAAAGAAAAGCCCGCCTTTTCCCGAAACCCAGTTCTTCCCGTTCCTGCCGCGGCCGGCCGTCTGCGTTTCGGCGGTTATCACCGTTCCGCCGGGGGCGTCCGCGAAGGCGCATTCCCTGGCCCGGTTCATGGTACTGTCCGTTACCGTAAAATGGCGGAAGCGCCCCTCTTCTTCGCCAAATTCCCAAGGGTAAAGAAAATCGTTTTCCGCGTCTTCAAGGCTGTAACCCCGGGGGCCGGACGCGACGGCGTACCCCGCCTCCATAAGGGCTCGCACGCCTTTCCACACCGCGACTCTGGAAATTCCCGCCCCGGCGGCGAGGCTTTCCCCGGTAACGGGTTCTCCCGGCCTTCCCCTTAACCGTGAAAGTATAAAAGCCCTTGTGGAAAGGCCCGTCCCGTCCCCGGTCCCTTTGCCCGCCCCTTTTCCGTTAACCATGATAAAAAGAAGGTTAACACGGGAAGGGCGGCGGCGTCAACATCGCAGACCCTTCGTTCCAGCAATTCTCCATAATTAACCAAATTAACCAAATTAACCAAATTAACCAAATTAACCAAATTAACCAAAGACAGACACGGATGTTTGCTTCGATATTCCGCAATGTAACCCTGAAATCTCTCCTTTGTTTGCCGGAAAGAAGAATTTTTAACCACAAGGTCGAACAAGTCGAAAAAGTAAAGGGAAAAGAGAAGTTTTCCCTTAAAAAACTTCTTCGACTTCTTCGACTTTTTGTGATAATCTCTTCCTCTTTCGTTCGAGTAAAAAGTCCGTTCTGTCCGCGAGGTCTGTGGTTAAATTCGGTTTTGTCCGTTCTGTCCGTGATGGTCTGTGGTTGAATTTTGAATTGCTGTTTTTCATTACGAATGAAACTTTTTTTATAGATATTTTTTTCACAAAAAAAGGCGTTTTTTAATGAAAAATGTAGAATTCACCGATATTATGCGATATATAGCTACATTAGGGGCCGGAGGTCCCTTTCGAAGCCTGAAAACGGTCCGGTTTTGTCCGAAAGAGTGCGAAAAAACGCAATATCGGCAGAAGGAGGAAAACAGGGGTGCGTTTGTGAATGGTGTTCGCAGGTTTATATACTCGGTTGTTTTCGGCGCGTTCGCGGCGGGCGTCCCTGTTATTTTCAACTCATGTGAAAATCCCTACATTATTCATAATCTCAGCCGTCCTGTCGTGCTCAAGGGGCTGGAATTCCACACCAACATGGACGGCTCAGGTGATGTTTATTCCCTAAAACCGGTATTTGATTCATCCATAAAAAACTACACCGTTCAGGTTCACGAGCTTGCCACGGAGGTTCTGCCTTCGGGATTCGCGGAAGACGGGGCCTTTGTTGTCTTCGGGACCGCCCTCTTTGTCGGGCCCGGCAACGCCCCCGTACAGGATTCGCGGGGGAACACGTTTTCGGCGTATGAAAACGGGCGCTACCGTTACCCCTCCGAGGTTTACGGCCTTCACCTTACCTTCACCATAATAAAGGAATACCGCGCCCCCGAAACCTACGCCGTTCTGGTTATGCGGCGTTCCGATCCGGGCCGCATCGCCGCCCTTGCCATACGGGCCGTTGAATGGACCGGCGCGGGACCGTCCTCCCCCAATCCTTCGGACCCCGGATGGGATCACGGCGACACCGCCAACTATATGGAAAACTTCCACGCGGCGGGCCAGAATTACGAGGTACAGCTTCCCTATTACGCCGACAAGATCCTTATAGAGCCGGACGCCCCATCCGACGTTATCATTGGGTACACACTGTACGAGAAGGACCCCCAGTACTACCCGGAACACGTTGCCGCCGCCGGAGGCGCAGTAGGCAAGACCGTTTCGCACAGCGCGGCGGCCGTTCCCCTGTACATCGACTTTACAGGATCTTCCCCCGCCGTTTACGACAGCCCGCAGCTCCGCGTAAGGCCTCCCGAAGTGGATATTTACACGGGCCTAAAAACCTCTTACCTGTGGATCAGCACCGCGGTGGAAGATCCCGACACGCACGAACAGCGTTATCACTTTGATTACAAGATCAAGCTTGTGTGGAAGAAGAGCAAGGCTTACCTCAGCGCCATAGACGTGCGGGACGACAAGGTCCCCGGCGCAAAAAGGCTGCAGGGGAACTTTATAATGGAGGCGCTGAATTACAGCGCTCTGGTCCACCAGGAGGCGGGGAATATTGAGGTAAAAGCCGTTCCCCGCAAGTCCTCCTATACGGTACAGTTTGAAGAATGGACCATGATTGGCGGGACGATTCTGCATTCGGGGCCGCTTCCGCATCCGGCGGATCTGCCGCTTTCCAGCCCGCCAAGCTACACCTATAAACGGCCTTTTTCCGCCCAGGCCACGGCGGTGCGTATCATTGTTAGAAACCCCGGCTTCCCGGAGGATGACTGTATCTACTGGGTGGAAGTGGGCAGGGAGGCGGACCCGGCGACGCTTGTCAACCTTAGAATAGAGGGCCAGGTTTCAGGCGGTCCCTGGAAGACCCTCTTCTGGTCCGACGGCGGGAGCCTTTCGGCGCTTCCCGATCCCCTCCTTACCTTTAAGGAGATACCGCACGCCGCTTCTCCCATACCTCCGTATTTTGACGTTTCCCCCAACGCGGATGATCCGACAAACTACACGCTGGAAGTAGACGGGACGGTTACAAGGCTCCGCGTAACAGGGTACCGCGAGCCGGGCGGCAGCGCCCCCCGTTACAGGCTGGGCGACGGCCAGAACGAGGTACTGGAAAACGGCGTTGAGTTCGCCTTTACGGGCGGTACGGGCCTTACCGTTACCGCCCGCAGGGACGGTTTCAGGGACCGCCCCTACGGCTTTACCATTACACGCGCGGGGGCCCTTGGCATAGATCTCTACACCGATATGGACGACCCTGAAGCTCCCGGCTCCCCGAACCCGCTCCTCAACAGCTATGAGCGGGGGATCTTCCAGGCCTTTATCTCCACCAACATGGGCAAGGCGGTGAACACGTCCCTTCCCGGCAATACCATCGTCATAAGGGTAACGCCCAAACTGGGCTGGGAATACGATTCCCATGCCGTAACCTTGCCGAGCGGCGCCCCTCTTGCCGGGACAACGCCCGCGAAGAGCGGGGACACGTGGTCATGGCAGTTCACCATGCCCAACGAGAAGGTGACCATTGTCCTCAACTACAAGTTGAATACGGACAAGGTTCTCCGTGTGGCTTACGCCGCCCCCCGGCCCAGCTCAAACCTCGATCTTAGAAGGGCAAGCCGTACCGGGGGCTACGGTGACGGCGGTGACGGAAGAACCGCCACAAGCTGGGCCTACGCGTCAAGCGATCTGCAGGCTGTCATCAACAGCTATAAAAACGGCGAATTTGACGAAATCTGGCTCCTTGAGGGCGGCTATACCATAGACAGCTGGGCGGACGAGCTTACGGGAAACGTATGGAGCCTTTCCTCCGGTACGGATGTAAACGCCGTTTCGGCTTATACGGATACGGGCAGCCCCGTCCGCTCGGACCCGAAGAACATGGCCTTTGTGCTTAAACAGGGGCTGAGGATCTACGGCGGCTTCAGCGGCACTGAGGGAAGTTCCAACGCCAGCATTCCCGGTGCCCAAAAAGAGGGCCGCGAAAGGCCGAGCCGGAGCGGCGATCCCGCAAAGACGTATTTGAGCGGCCTCCTTTACGGCACGTCGACAAGCGTGCGCCACGTGGTTATTGCCGCCGGCATAGCTCCCCGCGACGGGGACACGCCGAATCTTTCCAACCGCGACGATCTTGATACGGAATATGACTTTACCATCGGCAGCGACGGGAACGGGATCTTCGGGGGAAGCGGCGTTACCCTGCTTGACACCCTTTCCATACAGGACGGCCTTCGTACCAAGGACGACAGGCTCATAAAATACAAAGGGACCGACAACGCCAACTTTATCCTCCACACAAGGGGCGCGGGCCTCTACGCCGTCAACGCCAGCCCCGTCCTCAATAATGTCCTCATAACAAGGAACACCTCCGTTGCCGGCGGGGGCATGTACAACACCGCCAACGGCGTGGGCGGCCCGGTGATGAACAAGGTCAAATTTATCAACAACGACGCCACGGGTTACGCCGGGCACGAGGGCGACGGGGCGGGTTTCGCCAATTACGGCGCTTCCGCCCTGTGCCTTCCCGTGTTCATTAACTGTGAATTCAGGAACAACTCCATTACCGGGGGGCGCGGCGCGGGCATATACGCCGGCGGCGGGGGCGGCGTTCTTGTAAAGGGGTGTACGTTCAGTTACAACGACACCAATACGGGCGGGGGCCTTTCGAACTACGGCAATACCTGGGTCTTTGATACGGATTTCTCTTACAACCGCGCCGGCCTTTCGGGCGGCGGCGTTGAAAACGGCGGCAATCTTAAACTTGTCAGCGTTACGGTGAGGAACAACACCGGGGGCGGGATCAACAACAGCAACCGCCTTACGGCGGCCAACCTGACGGCGCTGGACGGGATCTCAAGCGGCGGCTCCCTTGGCATGACCGATTCAACCATTCAGGGTTCGGGCATCTCGCTGGGCGGGGCCTCGGTCATTGCCAACACCGTCATCGCCGGAACAGGCGGCGGTACGGGCCTGTCGTTCGGGGTATCAAGCGCCAGCAAAGATCCGGGTTCTCCCGTGCTTGCGGGCTGTATTCTTGCCAACGTTACCGTTACGGGCTGGGGGACGGGGATTTCCGCCTCGTATTATTCGGAATATACCCATAACCACGGGGCGGCGAATCTTGTCATGAACAGCGTCCGCGTTACCAACAACGGGACCGGCGTCGATGTAAGAGGGAACACCGCCGCCCTGGAGCAGG
>JAISEB010000244.1 GCA_031264395.1 Treponema sp.
GGCGGCATGGGGGAAACCGTTCCCATTGCCCATGTACGCCGCGCCGCCTGGTGGAGCCGTCTTGCCCCTTCGGGGAGGGTGAAATTCATTCTTATGGAAAACGCCGGCCGCATGCAGGAAGGGGCGCGGAATTCGCTCCTTAAAATCCTTGAAGAGCCGCCTGAAAGGGTTTTCATCGTGCTGACAACCGCCTCAAGGGGGACCATACTCCCCACGGTACAGTCGCGGCTGCGGCCCTACCGTTTTGTACGGCGGGATGAGCATACCGAGGCGGAAGTAATACGCCGCATTTTTCGCGGCGTTCCCGGCCCTTCGGTGACGGCCTATCTTGATTCTTTTCTTCCTGTTTCCGATGAAAAACTTGCCGCCTCGGCGGCCTTCTTCGCCGTGTCGCTGGCCCGTCTTTCGGCGGCCGCGCTGCGGAGAAAGGGAAAGCCCCTTCCGTCCCCGCTTGTCGCGCTGGGAAAGCGCGCCTCCTCTTCGGCGGGACAAGGCGCCGGGAACATGCGGGAGCTTGTCGAAGGAGTCCTTGAAAAGACGGGTAATTTTGAAGGCCGTTCTTTTTCCCGTTTTCTCGCCGTCCTTCTGGATCTGGTATCGGGCGCGGCGCGCGAAGACGGCGTGAATAGTCCCGTCTGGATAGCCTATAATGAAATGTGGAGGGAGGCGTCCCGCGGGGCGGCGGAGGCTGTGGGCGTCTGGAATCAGTCGCCGGCCCTCGCGCTGGAACTGATGGCGCGCGGGCTTTACGGCGCCATGACGGATGAAAAAGCGGTATATACGGCATGAGGGATTTTATAAGGCGGGCGCTTAAAAAAAGCGGCAAGCTTACCGCCGAACAGCTTAGGGAACTTTTGGGGACCGCCGCCTCGGAAATAGGCAGGCTTGAGGCGGTGCTCAATTCGTTTGACGAAGGAGTGCTGGTCTGCGATCAGAGCCACCGGCTGGCCATGGCAAACAAATACGCGGAACGTTATCTGCTTGCCGCGCAGGAAACGCCGTCCGCCGCCCCCGTCTGGACCTTTATCCGTGACGAACGCACGGCGGAATTCCTTGAGACGGCGCTCAGGCAGGGCGATCATGTGGAAGAAAAGGAAATGGACGTGGAAGTCAAAGGCGCAAGCCGCCTTCTCAGCCTCAAGGTGCTTCCCCTGGTTGAGGACAGGCAGGTGTCGGGATCGCTCATCTACATCGAAGACATCACCGAAAAAAGAAACCGCGAAGCCCGCCTCCGCAGGGCCGAAAATCTCGCAAGCCTTACCACCCTTGCCGCGGGAGTCGCCCACGAGATAAAGAACCCTTTGGGCGCCATATCAATTCACATACAGCTCATGCAGAAGGCAATGACGAAGAACAGGGAGATGTTTGCCCTGTCGCATCCTGAAGGGGTGGATCATGTGGGCCAGGAACCCGGCCCTACCTTTGACGTTCTTGACAAGTACATTGCCGTGGTAAACGAGGAAATAGTCCGGCTTAACCGCATTGTCGTCGATTTTCTTTTCGCGGTACGCCCCATGGATCTTGATCTCCGCAAGGGCAGTGTCAACGCCGTCATCTCGGAGCTTGCCCGCTTTGTCGGGCCTGAACTTGAGCAGTCGAATATCTCCTCTTCTCTTGAACTGGAGGAGGATCTTCCCCGTATTTCCCTTGACGAGCGGTACATGAAACAGGCCCTGCTTAACCTTGTCAAGAACGCGCAGGCCGCCATGAGCGGCGGAGGCGCCCTGACCATAAAGACCTGGCGGAAGGACGAAGAAGTTTTTGTTTCCGTCTGCGATACCGGAGTGGGGATCAGCGAAGAAAACATTTCAAAAATTTTTGAGCCGTATTTTACCACCAAGGAAACGGGATCGGGCCTGGGACTTACCCTGGTGTTCAAGATCATACGGGAACACGGGGGGGAAATTTCGGTAAAATCAAGGGAAGGGAAAGGGACCTGTTTCAACCTGTCCTTTCCGGTTCCCCAGAAAGAAAGGCGCCTGCTTGCCTATGAAGCCGCTGAAGGCGGAACGGAAGAGGCGGCGTCCATAACGGCCGTGAAGGATGCCTCCGGCGCGGCCGCCCCGCACGGAGGACACGAATGAAATTCAGGCTTCTTGTTGTGGACGATGAAAAAAACATACGGGAAGGGCTTGCCGCCGCGCTTGAAATGGACGGCTATGAAGTGGTTACTTCCAAAGACGGGCTTGAAGGCTGGAAGCGTTTTGAAAAGGGCGACATCGATCTTGTCATTACCGATCTTAAAATGCCCGGCATGAGCGGTGAAGAATTTCTCCGGGGCGTCGGGGCCGAAACGCCGGGGCTTCCGGTGATAGTTCTTACCGGTCACGGCACGGTGGAAAACGCGGTGGCGGCCATGCGGAACGGGGCCTACGATTTCCTTACCAAGCCTGTCAACCTGGACAGGCTTTCCATACTGGTAAGGCGCGCCCTTGAAAACCGGACGCTTGTTCTTAACCACAGGCGCATGGAAGAGGAACTGGCCCACCGGAAACAGTTCCAGACCATCATAGGAACCAGCGCCCCCATGCGCCGGGTTTTCGATACGATAAGCAGGGCCGCGCCCACCAGGGCGTCCATACTCATTACCGGGGAATCCGGAGTGGGAAAGGAACTTGTGGCCGACGCCATACACGATCTTTCCCCCAGAAAGGACAAGCCCCTCATCAAGGTTCACTGCGCGGCGCTTGCGGCAAGCCTTCTTGAAAGCGAGCTCTTTGGCCATGAAAAAGGCGCCTTTACCGGGGCGGTGTCCCGGATCAGGGGACGCTTCGAGCTTGCCAACGAGGGGACTCTTTTTCTTGACGAGATAGGCGAAGTGGATCAGAACATACAGATCAAGCTGCTGCGCGTTCTGCAGGATAAAAAATTCGAGCGGGTAGGGGGGGAAGAAACCATAGAAACGGACGTGCGCATTGTGGCGGCCACCAACAAGGATCTCAAGGCGGAAATTGAAAAAGGCGCGTTCCGCGAGGATCTGTACTACCGCCTCAATGTGGTGAACATCCATGTTCCGCCCCTCAGGGAGCGCAGGGACGATCTTCCCCTTTTTATTTCCGCCTTCCTCCGGGAATTTTCAGGCGAAAACGGCAAGCAGGTAACGGGGATCAACGACAAGGCGCGTTCCTGCCTTTACGCCTACCCCTGGCCCGGCAACGTGCGTGAACTGCGGAACTGCATGGAAAGCGCCGTCGTCATGGCCAGGGGAAATACCATTACCGAAGAAGATCTGCCGCCAAGCCTCAGGCAGGGAAGCGATGAAGGATGGATCAGAATACCGATGGGAACTTCCCTTGAAGATTCGGAGCAGATCATCATCAGGGACACCCTTTCCTTTCTCAAGGGCAACAAGAGCAAAACGTCGGAGGTCCTTAAAATAGGCCGGAAAACCCTGCACCGCAAACTCGGCGGGCAGGACTAAAGGCGGGGCCTTCCGCCGCGAAGCGTCCGCCGCCGCGCCCGGGAGGCTAATCCCCTTCCACGTCCACCGGCTGCCGCTTTTCCGCGGATTCCATGATCGCCAGTATGGCAAGGGAAGCGCGGGCCGCGTCCTTGAGGCTGACGATGAAATCCTCCCCGCTTGCGAGCCTGTCCACAAAACTGCGTATGCTTTCGTAGGCAAAGCCCTTGACCGCGCCGTGCACCGTGTTCCGTACCAGCACGTCGGGAACGGTGGTCCTCTCGTCGGTGTATTTCTGAATCAGGTTGTGGTGGGAAGCGTCTATGGAGATCATCCCCTTGTCCCCGAGAATGGTACATTTAAGGTCGTTGACGTTGGGGTTCGCGTTGGGGCTTATCCAGCCGTTTTCCATCTGGGCTATGCAGCCGTTTTCGAATTCCAGGGTGCTAAGGTACGTGTCGGCGGTATCTACCCCCAGGGCCGCAAGGACCCCCCGGCTTGAAACCGAGTAGACCCGCTTTACCCTGCTGCCGGCAAGCCATGCGAGGGTGTCTATGCTGTGGCTTCCCAGGAACCACAGTATGGAAGAAGACGCCGACCATGAGAGCATGTCGGTGGCCACCCATTTAATGTCGTTGAGCCTGAAATAAGCGCTGCGGATCGTTCCCAGTTCCCCCGCCTCGACGGCTTCTTTGGCGGCGGCAAAAGGAGGGCTCCATCGGTTGTGAAGATCCACCATGGCCCGTACATGGTTCCGCTCAACCGCCTCCATGATGCGGCGGACATCTTCCTTTGTCGTTGCCAGCGGCTTTTCTATAAGAAGATGCTTGCCCGCCCCGGCGCATTCTACGGCTATGTCCCCGTGAAGAAAATCCGGGGTAACAATGGAAACCGCGTCGCAGGAACAGTGTTTAAGCATGTCCGTTACCGAATCGTACACTTCCGGAATGCCGTATTCGGCCGCCGCCGCTTCCGCCTTTGCCCGGTTTTGATCGCAGATCGCCGCCGTTTCCGCAAGCGGATGTTCCCTGAAAATTCCCGCGTGGGTGCTTCCCCAGACCCCCGCGCCCACAATCGCCATCCGTATCTTTTCCATAAAGCCTCCTCCGGCAAACCCCGCCGTTTTGCCCCTTCTTCCGCCTGTCCTCTCTCCGGGAACCGCGCCCCGTCCGTACCCGTCCGCCTCAAGGACAAGGCCGCAGGGCAGTTGATTTTTGGCGGCGGTCAGGATACTATACATATAGAATCCGCCGGACAGAAAATGTCAAGGTTCCGGGGCGGCGCGAAGGGGAGTTAAAAATGAACAATCTTCTGGAGATTCTGCGTTTGGGTATTTTTTATGACGGTTATTATTTTTACAAGATAAGCAACTACTACAAATACGAACATGAAAAAAAGTCCCGGATAAGCATTTCCGGCCTGCATGAGTTTATCAGGAACGAGGTTGCTTCCCTCACAAAGATGGATATACGCCAGTGCCAGATAATCGACGCCCATTACTTCAAGGGGCGCTCTTCGGCGAAGGAACTGGGCGAAAAGGTTCAGAGCGAACGGGCCTTTGAGGATATCCTGATGCGTGAAAACATCGTTACCCATTATCTGCCCCTGCGGTACAATGAGAACAACATTGCCCATGAAAAGGGCATAGATGTCTGGCTTGCCCTGGAAGCCTACGAACTTGCCATATACAAACATTTTGACATTCTTGTTCTGGTCGCCGGGGACGGCGATTATGTTCCCCTTGTCCGCAAGCTCCACACCCTGGGAGTGCAGGTTATGCTGATAAGCTGGGACTTTACCTTTCACAATGAAAACGGCGACATTGTGGAAACAAAGACGTCCCGCCAGCTTCTGGAAGAAGTCTTTTATCCGGTGCTCATGCATCAGCGGATAGAGCAGAACAACGACAGCTTCATACGGGATTTGTTTGTGCCGGAGCGCCGCGCCGACAGGGCGCCGTTCCTCTTTGACGTTAAAAGCGGCGCGGGCGCCGAAGCCGGAGATAACGGCGGGGAACAGCCCGAATATTTTTCCACCATACTTACCATTAATGTCAACGGTTTCGGTTTTATCAAGGATGAAGAACGGAACAATATATTTTTTCATTACAGCACCATTACCAACAGGGATTTTTCCGAATTGCAGCCCGGCATGAAAGTAAAATACACCCTTGAAGACGACGAGGAGCGGAGCAAAAGGGAAGCAATGCCCCGTTACCGGGCCTATAAAGTAATCGTTATTGAATAAAAGCCTATTACGGCGCGGCGCGATTGTCAGGTCATTCCGTTGCGCTTCATTCCCATTGACAGCATTAGAATATTAATTTTTTTATACGTTTTCGCCCCAATTCCGCCTGACAGGCCCTGTTTTACGAACGCCGGAAAGCGGGGCGGCTGCCTCCCGGCGGCCGTCCCTAGATGATCACCGCGCCGGCGATGACAAGGGCGCCGAGGATAAACGCCGCGGCGTCAAGCGCGCCGAAACGGTAACGCTTGTAGCCGTTTTTTCTGCCCCGAAGGCTGAATCCCCGCAGCTCCGCGGAAACGGCAAGTCCCTCTATTCTGCGCACCGATGATATGAGGAGGGGAACGCAGAGGGGCAGGATAAGCGCGGTCTTTTTGAAAAAATTTTTTGTGTCAAATTCAACGCCGCGGGCGGTTTGGGCCTCCATGATGGCGGCGGCCTCCTGTGCAAAAAGGGGGATGAAGCGTATCGCCGTGGTAAGGGCAAAGGTGTATTTGTACGGTATTCCGAAGTTCCGGGTAAGGACGTTCGAGATGTCGCTCATTCTTGTTACCGAAAGCATAAGGGCAAGGGGCAGGGTGGCGGCTATGAGCCTCATGACAAAGAGCAGTGAAAAGAGGAGCCCCCTGTCCGTGATGAGGATGCCCGGAGGCAGGAAGAGGAGTACGGTTCCTTCGCGTACAAAAAATATCTGAACGATGAAGAGGACGCAGCACAGTTTCGAGAGCGAGCGGACTATGCGCGCCGGGCGTTCCGGAATGCCCGCCGCCGCCGACATAAGAAAAACAAGGGCGATAACTCCCGCGATAAAAAAATGGCTGTCCGAAATAAAACATGACATGCAGAGGACAAGGGAAAGGGCCAGCTTGGAAAGCGGGTTAAGGGAATGCAGGATGGAATTGCCGGGAACATAATCGAGGAGCCCGTTCATGAGGAAGCCGCCGCGTACATTTCATCCAGCGTAAAAACGCCGTCAAGTCCCATCTCCATGGCAAGGGCCGGTATCTGGGCGGGAAGCAGCGACGCCTCTTCCATGATCGTCCTGTTTTTCATGATGGTCCGTATGGGCCCGTCCGCGGCAAGGCGGCCCCGGTTAAGCACAAGGGCGCGCACGGCAAAATCGGCGGCGATTTCCATGTCGTGGGTGATCATGAGGACGGCCGTCCCTTCGCGGTGAAGGGCCGAGACCGCTTCCATGATGGTTACGCATTCGCGGTAATCAAGGCCCGTGGTAGGTTCGTCAAGGATAAGGAGCGAAGGCCTCCTTGCCAGTACCGACGCGAGCGCGGTTTTCTGCCGTTCTCCCCGGCTCATGCTGAAAGGATCGGCGGAGCCGTCAAGGGAAAAAAGATCGAGCATTTCATCACAGCGGCGCTCCCTTTCATCCCCTCCGCCCGCGGCGTATTCAAGGCCGAACAGTATTTCCTCCCGGACGGTATTCCGGCAGATCGGGCGGTCGGGGTACTGGAAGAGAAAGCCCGTGGTCCGGGCAAGAAGGCTGGCCTTTGCCGTTCTGGTATCATGTCCGCCGTTTATCACCCTTCCCGAGGACGGTTTGACAAGGCCTCCGCAGAGCCGGCAAAGGGTCGATTTTCCCGCGCCGTTTTCGCCCAGGAGGACGGCGAATTCCCCTTCTTCAAGGCTGAAGGAAATATCTGTTACCGCCATGCTCCGGCCGTAGCCGAAGCCGGCGTTTTCAAGCCGAAGCATGTCCATGTACAATACTCCTCATCATGGTACAGGCCATGGAAAGGTTCCACGGAAGTTCCCCGCCGTAAAACCCGCCCGACCTGAGCCTTCGCGCGAGCGTTGTTACGCGGGGAATGTTCACCCCCGCGTCCTCAAGTTCCTGTGCGTGCTGCAGCACTTCCCTTACGCTGCCTGAAAGGATGACGCGGCCTCCGTCCATTACCGCGAGGCGCTTTGCGAATTCGCACAGAAGCATGATCTTCTGTTCTACGGCAATGACGGTGATCCCGTATTCGCCGTTGAGGCGGCGGAGGAATTCAAAGATGTTCCTGCTTGAAACAGGATCAAGTTCGCCTGTCGCCTCGTCAAGCAGCATGATCCTGGGGCGCAGGGCGGTAACGGCGGCGATAATCACTTTTTGTTTTTGCCCGCCGCTCAGCGAATAAACGTTCCGTTCCCGGAGATCCCCTATGCCCGCCGCCAGAAGCGCCTCTTCCATGCGTTCCCCTATTTCCTCGCGGGGAACGCCGAAATTTTCAAGGCCGAAAAGGATCTCGTCTTCCACGACGGAAGAGGTCATCTGGCTGTCAATGTCCTGAAACACGCTTCCCGTACAGCGGGCTATGGTCTCGGGCCCCGCCTCCGCGGTGTCATGGCCTTCTACAATAACTTCGCCGTAAAAATCGCCCGAGTGGTGATGGGGGACCACGCCGTTTACCGCGCAGATGAGGGTCGATTTCCCCGCGCCGCCCGGCCCTATGATCCCCAAAAATTCGCCGTCGGGAATTTCCATGTTTATGTTTGAAAGGGCGTATGTTTCCCTTCCCCGGTAGCGGAAGCTCAGGTCCCGGATGCTGATCATTCGCCGTCCTTTATTTTGAGGATGAGACGCAGCGGCAGGTACAGCATCTGCACTATGACGGAATTGACGCAGGCCGTTCCCAAAATGATGGCAAGAAAAACCGCCAGCGGCGTGGGGGTAATGTCGGCGCCCGCGTAGTATATAAGGTACATGACTCCTATAAAACTGAAGCCGCTTACCAGTGTGCTGAAGAACGTACACAGCAGCGTCTTTACCGGGACCTTTCCCGTGTGAAGCGGAATGCGGACGAGGAAGCACATCGCGGCGGCTCCCAAAAGTTCGCTCACAAAGTTGATGTAGGGCTGGCCCGGAAAAAACTGGCAGATGGCCCCGGCAAGAATCCCTATGATCACCGCCTCGGCAAACCGGGGCCTTATAAGGAGGATGACAAGACAGTACATGGCAATGATGAAGTTGGGCTTCATCCCGAAGTTGATAAACGAGCCGGCGAAATATTTCAGCACGGCGCCGGCCGCGAGCAGTATGCCGGTAAGGAGCACTTCGCGTATCCCCAGCCCCTTTTTGGCTTTTTCGGCGATTTCCCGTTTGCGGCCCGCCGCCTGTACGCCCCCGGCGCGTTCTTCGCCGCCCGATTCCGCCTGTACGGCCCCTTCGACAGTTTTCATGATTTGCTCCTCTTTAAGCGGCGAACCGCCTTTGTTATGTTTCTATATATAGAAACTGATTCTTCGTACAAAAACATAGCATGTATAAATGTTTCTGTCAATAGAAACGGCAAAAAAAAAGAAAAAATTCCGGAAAAAATTTATAATAGTGTTTATGAGGATAAATCCGAATCTGAAATGGGCCCTCGTCCTTTCGGGAGGCGGGGCCAAGGGCCTTGCCCATGTGGGAATCATCAACGCCCTTGCCGCGCTGGGCGCTCCCGGCCCTTCTTTTATCGCCGGAACTTCCATGGGGGCCATAGTGGGCGGGCTCTACGCCTGCGGCATGAGCCCGAAGGATCTCCGCCGTTTTGCGCTGGAAGAATTCGACATAAACAATTATCTTGACGGCTTTGTCTTCAGGATAAACGGGCCCGCGGGCAAACTGTTCAGGGCGGGACAGATCATCGGAAACCTGGCGACACGTTCCGGCATTGATTCGGGGCAGCGCATCATTGAACTCTTTGAACGGCTTACGGACGGAAAGCGCTTTGACCAGACATCGGTTCCTTTCCGCTGCAACGCGGTGGATCTGGCAAACGGCGAGGAAGTTATCTTTGATTCGGGCTCCGTCGCCAAGGCCATGCGCGCCTCCATGGCTTTTCCCGCCTTCTTTGAGCCGCTCGTTGACGGGCCGCACTGCTACGCGGACGGCGGCCTTGCCCACAACCTCCCGGTCTTCATGGCCCGGAACGCGGGTTTCAGGCGCATACTTGCGGTGGACGTGGTGAATTTCAACCCCATTGCCTCAAACAGCATAAAGACTGTGCCCGACATCCTGTACCGCTCCCTTGAGGCGGCCCTTCACCTGATGCAGAGGAGGGAGCGTGAAAACGCGTCCCTTACCATTTACGCGTCGGATGCCTCAAGCCTCCTTGATTTTGACCATAAGAAGGAACTGGTAGAGCTTGGAGAACGGGCCGTATACGAAAGCGAAAGCGTCATAAGGGCTTTTTTTTCGGGAAAAATTTTCTTTAGAAAGGGAGAAAGGGAATGCGGCATTAACTAGATTTTTGGAATTTCTTTTGGATAAATTTGACAGACAGGGAATTGTATAAAATAATTATAGTAGAAGAGTTTATTTCAAAAACCAGTTGTTTCCCGGAAGCGGAAATCAAGGCAGATCAGGAGGCCCCGTCTCGGGGCGGGGTTGTTGTTCTTAATTTTGGAATCGGCTCAAACCAAAGGATCTCGTTTTTAAGCGGAAGTTGTTCAAAACTCCGGTTATTGAACAACGCTATTTCAAAATTTCAGCGGAGGAAAACATGAAAAGTAAACGTGTCAGGCTGTTTGCCGCGGCGCTTGTTCCGGTGATTCTGGCCCTCATGACGGCCGCCTGTTCCGGCGGATCGGGGGGTTCACGGTCCGGTAACGTCACTGTCCGCATCATGACCAGGTGGTCCGACGAGGCGCCGTATTCGGTGTTTTGGCGCGGGAAAATAAAGGAATTTAACGGCCAGAAGAACGGGATCACCATTGTTGACGAGTCGCTGTCCGACGAGGCGTCCTTCCTCGACAAGCTCCGTTCATCCATAGCCACAGGCAACCAGCCTGAAGTTTTCATCGAGTACGGCGGCGCCCGCATCGTGGATTATGTGGAAGCCGGCATACTTCTGGATGTAGAGCCCTTTCTGGACGCCGATCCGGCCTGGCGGGATTCGTTCCTTGACGATCTTTTTGACAAATGGCGTTTTGCCGGTTATCCGGGCGCCTTCGGCGTTCCCACCCAGTTCTACGCGGTGCTCCTGTTTTACAACAAACAGATGCTTGCCGGCGCCGGCTTTAACGAGCCTCCCGCCGATTTTGACGCATGGCGCAGGGTCTGTGATGCCCTCCTGGCCAGGGGCCAGCAGCCGATGACGCTGGGTGAAAAATCAAACTGGCGGGGGGGACATTTCTTTAATAATCTTGTCATGAAGAGTTATGGAGCCCAGGCCGTTACGGATCTTGCCAACCGTACCCTTGCGTACGACGACCCCCGCATACTCAAGCTGTTTGCCATTGTCAAGGAATTTAACGAGAAGGGGTACTGGGGGCCCAACGCGGTGGGGGTCGACTCCACCACCGAGGACGCCGATTTCGTTACCGGCAAAGTCGCCATGTGTTTCCAGGGCTCGTGGTTTATTCCGCAGATTATCGGGGACTATGAAGGCGATATTTCCAATATCGGCGTCGCGCGTTTTCCCTATATCAACCCGGCCTGTAGAAATTCGTATCAGGGCGGAACCGCGGAAGCCTATTCCATTTCCAAACGGAGCGCGGCGGTCAACGACGCTTCCGTAAAAGTGGTAAAATATTTTACCAATCCCGATTACTGGGCCGAGGCCGAAGCCAGCAACAAGGGCGGTCTTTACGTCAGTAAATTTACCACGCTTCCGGGGGTAACCATCGATCCCGTCACGACGGCGGCAAAGGCGCTGCTTGCCGACGCAAAGGAATTCCGGGATGACGTGCAGACCTATGATCCCGAAAGCCACATGCTGGACACGGTGCGCGCCGCCGTTCAGGGGCTTTTCCTTGGCAATTCCCCGGAACAGGCCGGACGGGAAATCATCGCCAGGGAACAGATCAAAAGCAACTGACAGTTGCGCGGCAGCGGAGGAGGGTGATCATGCGCGGTACAGGCGAACGCAAGGATCTTTTTTATTCTGTTCTTTTTATATTGCCGGCGCTGGCCCTTTTTTGCGTGCTGCTCCTGAACCCGATTGTGCAGGCAATATACCAGTCGTTTTTTTCGTGGAAGGGGGTGGCCGGGGTCCCGTTGAAATGGGCCGGCCTCGGCAATTACAGGGCAATCCTTCAGGACTCCCTGTTCTGGACCAGCATGAGGAATTCGTTCATTTTTATTCTGGGCGGTTTTATTGTGCTGATGCCCCTTTCTTTTCTGCTGGCTCTGGTTATCACGTCGAAGATCAAGGGGGTCAGGTTTTTCAAGACGGCGTTTTTTATGCCCGTCATGCTTCCCATAACCGCCGTAGGCCTGATGTGGGTCTATATTCTGGAGCCTAACTGGGGCCTTGTGAATACGGCGTTAAAATGGGCGGGCAAAGCCGAGTGGGCGCGGGTCTGGCTGGGGGTTCCCGTTCTTAACGTAGTAGTGGTGGTACTGGTAAACGAATGGATCTACGCGGGCTTTAACATGCTCATCTTTGCCGCGGGCCTTATCGCTATTGATGACACCCTCTACGAGGCGGCGGAAATCGACGGGGCTTCCAAATGGCAGAGGATGATCCGGATAACCCTTCCCTTGACAAAGGAATCCTTCAAGATCTTTTCCGTCATGTGCGTTACAGGCTGCCTTAAAACCTTCGATCTGGTTTATGCCATGACCAAGGGAGGTCCTAATCATACGTCGGAAACCCCGGCCAGCTTCTTGTATGCCCAGGCTTTCAGTTACCGCAACTTCGGGGTCGGCAACGCGGTAGGCACCGTTATCCTTGTGCTGGGACTCGCTCTGAGTCTTGTTATAAACAAAATAGTCACCCGGGAAGATTATTAGGAGGATTTGTGAGATCCAGAAATATGCGCAAAAGTTCCAGGGGCCGTTCAACGGCCATGTTTATCTTTGCCGTCATATGGTCGGCCATAACGATTCTGCCGCTGCTTACGACGCTGCTCTCGTCGTTCAAATCAAATCCGGAAATATTTTCCGGCATGCTGAGCATTCCCAAAAAATGGCTGATGCAGAATTATTACGACGCCCTGTTCGACGCCAATATCATGCGAAGCGTTTTCAATTCCATTGTTCTGGGCCTGGGCACAACCGTTGTTGTCATTCTTGTATCCATGTTCGCGTCCTATGTTTTTTCACGGAAGAAGTATTTCTTTGTGAAACCGCTTTATCTCCTGTTTCTTACCGGCATGATGCTTCCGGTGCATACCGCGATTATCCCCCTGTCGAGGATAGCGGCGGGCATAAGGCTCACCGACAACTACGTGTATTTGATACTGGTGTACTCCGCATTCCTGCTTCCCCAGTCCATCTTCCTTGCGACGGGGTACATGAACAGCGTCAGCAGGGAACTGGACGAAGCGGCTACCATAGACGGGTGCGGCATGGTCAGCATTCTGATGAAGATAATGCTGCCGGTTTCCGCTCCCATTACATCCACGATAGCGGTTCTGTCGTTTATTTACGGGTACAGTGAATTGATCTTCACCGTCATCCTCCTTACCACAAGGGACAAATTCCCCGTGTCCCGCGCCCTGATGTTTTTTACAGGCGAACGCGTTACCCGCATGGGGCCGGTGTTCGCGGCTATTATTATCGCGGTTGTTCCCATGATCATCCTGTACATCCTTTTCCACGAGAAGGTACAGAGCGGCATGGTTGCCGGCGCCGTAAAGGGTTAGGGCAGGTTTCAAGACCGGCGTTTTGCAGAGGAAAATCATTAACACGTTGTGTTAATGTCCAATTCAACGGCGGCGGTTCCGCCGCCCGGCAGAGGAGAAGACCGCAGGCATTTGAGAGCTGAACGGGACTCCAGCCGCGACCCCACAGTGCCCGGAGGGTATGAGGCCGCGAAATTCGGCATTTTTATCCATTGGGGCTTGTACTCCGTCCCCGCGTGGGCCCCGCCCACAGGCGAGCTGGGCAGTATTCCCCCCGAGGTCTGGTTCACCCATAACCCCTACGCTGAGTGGTACTTCAATTCCATCCGCGTAAAGGAAGGGCCCAGCTGGGAACATCACAAGGAAACATACGGCGAAGATTTTCCCTATGAAAATTTTATCGGCATGTGGCGCGCGGAAAAGTGGAACCCCCGCGAATGGGCGTCGCTTTTCAGGGAAGCGGGGGCGCAGTACGTGGTACCGGTGACGAAGCATCACGACGGGTTCTGCCTGTGGGATTCGGCGTACACCGGTTACAACAGCTGCCGCCTGGGGCCGCGCCGGGATATTGCGGGCGAACTGTGCCGGGCCGTCCGGGACGAGGGCATGCGCTTCGGCGTGTACTACTCGGGGCTTATCGACTGGCGCTGGGCGAAGTGGCCCATGCGCGACGGCTTTGACGTGGAGCACCCGGACAACATCGGGTACGACTACGCGGACTACGCGTATAACCAGGTGATTGAACTGATCAACGCCTACAAGCCGTCGCTGATCTTCAACGACATAGGCTGGCCGTACAAGGGGGAACGGGATCTGCCCTACCTGTTTGCCCACTACTACAACACGGT
>JAISEB010000220.1 GCA_031264395.1 Treponema sp.
GGAACCGCCAGTTTTAGCAACATCCTTTTCATCGCCTTCTCCTTTAATACGCACATTGGTTACGGAGTTTGCCGCAAAAGAGGCGCCGCTTGTGCTGTGCTTCCTGTGCCGGAATAAAAAAAAGCCCCCGCCCCGGCGTTTACCGCGCCGGGCGGAGGCTCTCTGTACGGAGAAAAAATTGAAAGATAAGGCCGTCTCAAAACGCCGGATCTTGAAACAGCGCTGCGCGGGTCTTGAAATTGTTCTAAACTGCTTAACTTTTGTTGGGGGGGGTAAATATTACCGTTTTAACATACCGCCGTTCAGGCGCAGCCATGCGGAAAATAGTATCTGCCCGGCGATCCCGCCGCCCGCGTGTCCTTTTCATACCAGTTCTTTAATTAATCTATAGAACTTGATATACCACCTTTCCCCCCAAATGTCAAACACCCAAAAGCCCGCAAGTCGGCATTTACTTTTTTCAGTGTCAAAATTCCCCATAAAACAGCACGCTTTGAAGAAAAAATTTACCGCAAGGTCGAAGAAGTAAAAGAAGTAAAAGAAGTAAAAGAAGTAGAAGAAGTAGAAGAAGGAAGAATTTAACCACGGACTTCACGGACAGAACGTACTTTTGGTTTCAAATGTATATATTGTCCGGTTGGTCTGTGTCGTCCGTGGTTATTTTGAATTCGGAATTGCCGGAGTTTTGGCTATACATTCGGTTTTCTCCGTGTAACTCCGCGTCCTCCGTGGTTATTTTGAATTCGAAATTACCGTCCGTCTCCCGTCTCCTTGAACATTTTCCCTTCCTGCTCTACAATGAGACATATCCCACCTTGTTATTATTGAGGAAAAGAATGGCAGACAAAAACATGGTTATGATTGACGGCAATAACGCGGCGGCCTATGTGGCCCACGCGCTGAGCGAAGTAATCGCGATTTATCCGATTACCCCTTCCAGCCCAATGGGTGAACTTTCGGACGAATTTTCCGCCCAGGGACGGAAAAACCTGTGGGGTACGATTCCGCAGGTTGTAGAGATGCAGTCCGAGGCTGGAGCCGCGGCGGCGGTTCACGGCGCGCTGACCACCGGGGCCCTTTCCACAACCTTTACCGCCTCCCAGGGCCTGCTTCTGATGATTCCCAATATGTATAAAATCGCCGGGGAGCTGACTTCCACGGTATTCCATATCGCCGCGCGGGCGCTGGCCACCTCGAGCCTCTCCATCTTCGGCGATCATCAGGACGTAATGGCCTGCCGCCAAACCGGATGGGCCATGCTTGCCTCCAACAGCGTTCAGGAAGTCATGGATCTGGCGCTTATCGCCCATTCGGCCACCCTGCGCTCGCGGGTGCCTTTCCTCCATTTCTTCGATGGTTTCAGGACCAGCCACGAATTGCAAAAGGTCGAAGAAGTCTCTTACGAAGTAATGAGGCAGATGATAGACGATGAACTGGTGCGTTCTCACCGCCTGCGGGGCCTCAGCCCGGAAAAACCCCTTATCCGGGGCACCGCCCAGAACCCCGACACCTACTTTCAGGGAAGGGAAGGGGTCAACAAGTACTACGACAAAGTTTCCGGCATTGTTCAGGCCGAAATGGACAAATACGCCGCGCTTTCGGGCCGTTCCTACCACGTTTTCGATTACTTTGGGGCGAAAGACGCCGAAAAAGTGATCATCATCATGGGTTCAGGGGCGGAAACCTGCGAAGAAACCGTCGAGTACCTTACCGGCAAGGGTGAAAAAATCGGGGTTCTCAAAGTAAGGCTCTACCGCCCCTTTGACGCGGAACTCTTTGTAAAGGCCCTTCCCGCCTCCGTAAAGGCCATCGCCGTGCTGGACCGGACCAAAGAGCCCGGCGCGCTGGGCGAGCCCCTGTATGAAGATGTCCGCACCGCCATAGGGGAAACCCAGGCCGCGGGAAAAGCCCCCTTCAAGGACTATCCCCTGGTGCTCGGCGGGCGCTACGGCCTCGGCTCCAAAGAATTCACCCCCGCCATGGTCAAGGCGGTCTTCGACAACCTTTCCGGCAAAAAAATCCACAATTTTGCGGTGGGAATCAAGGACGACGTGCAGGGCAAGAGCCTTGACTACGACGAACATTTTGTCCTTGCCGAAGAAGGCATGAAAGAGGCGATGTTCTACGGACTCGGTTCCGACGGCACGGTCGGCGCCAACAAAAATTCAATCAAGATCATAGGGGACGCAAAGCCGGAACTTTCGGCCCAGGCCTATTTCTCCTACGATTCCAAAAAATCCGGGGGCTTTACCGTTTCCCACCTTCGTTTCGGCAAAAGCGCCATACGCCGGCCCTACCTTATCACCAAGGCGGACTTCCTGGCCTGTCACAAATTTTCCTACATGGAGACCTTCGACCTTCTGGCCAACATCAAGGAAGGGGGAACCTTCCTTCTTAACAGCCCCTTCGGCGCGGAAGATGTCTGGAAGGAAATTCCCGTGGAAGCCCAAAAGCGCATCATCGACAAGAAAGTCAGGTTCTACGTGATCGACGCCGCGGAAATCGCCCGCCACGCCGGCATGGGGAACCGCATCAACACGGTCATGCAGGCCGCGTACTTCAAAATTTCGGGCGTCCTGGAAGAAGCGGAAGCGGTCAAGTACATGAAGAAATTCGTGGAAAAATCCTACGGGAAAAAAGGCGCCGACGTGGTTGAAAAAAACAACAAGACCATAGACCTGGCCCTTGCCGCTGTGCACGAGGTGAAATACCCCGCCGCCGCCGGAGGGGATCTTCACATGAAAAAACCCTTCGCCGCCGCCAAAGATCCCTGGATACGGGACGTGCTTGGCGCGGTGTCCATTCAGGAAGGGGACAAGCTTCCGGTGTCGAAAATCCCCGAGGACGGAACCTTCCCCACCGCCACCACCCAATACGAAAAACGGTCCGTGGCGGAGCGGGTTCCCAGCTGGAATCCCGCCGTGTGCATACAGTGCGGGCTGTGTTCCGCGGTCTGTTCCCATGCCTGCATACGGATGAAGAACCTCACCGACAAGGAAGCGGCCGGGGCGCCCGCGGGCTTTAAAACCGCCGGCATTAAACCGAAGCCCGTCGAAGGCAAAAAAGTCGCCCTTGTCATTTCCGCCGAAGATTGCATGGAATGCGGGGTCTGCCTCAACCAGTGCCCGGTATCAAAGGACCCGTCCAAACCGGCCGCCCTTTCATGGAAATCCTATTCGGACGATCCCCAGTATCACGCGGAGCAGGTGGAAGCCTGGGATTATTTTCAGAGCCTTCCCGAAACGCCCGCGTCCGAACTTAATCTTTCGGGGGCGAAAGGGCTCGCGTTCAAGCGGCCCCTCTTTGAATTCTCCGGAGCCTGCGGCGGATGCGGAGAGACTCCCTATGTAAAGCTCCTCTCCCAGCTCTTCGGCGACAGGGCGATCATCGCCAACGCGACAGGCTGTTCCTCCATTTACGGCGGGAACCTTCCCACCACGCCTTACGCCCAAAGGGCCGACGGCCGCGGGCCGGTGTGGTCCAACAGCCTCTTTGAGGACGCCGCCGAATTCGGCATGGGGATGCGCCTTACAAGCGACAAGCTCGCCGAACACGCCAGGGAAATAGCGGTCAAAGCCAAAGGCGAAGGAATACAGGCCGGACTTCTCGACAAGATCCTTGCCAACCCCCAGAGCGACGACGAGGGGATTGACGCGCAGAGGAAGCTGGTGGACGAGTTAAAGGCCGCCGTCAAAAACGATTCGGGCCCCACGGCGAAGATGCTCTTCTCCCTTGCCGATTACTTTATCAAGCGGTCCGTGTGGATACTTGAAGGCGACGGCTGGGGCTACGACATCGGCTACGGCGGCCTTGACCATGTACTTGCCTCAGGCCGGAACGTGAACCTGCTCTGCATGGACACCGAAGTCTATTCCAATACCGGCGGCCAGATGTCCAAGGCGACGCCGGTCGGCGCCATCGCCAAATTCGCCGCGGCGGGCAAGGAAATCACCAAAAAAGATCTGGGCGCCATGGCGATGAGCTACGGCTATGTGTATGTGGCGAAGATCTCCATGGGAGCCAACATGGCCCAGACCATCAAGGCGTTCCGCGAGGCGGAATCCTACGACGGCCCGTCCCTCATCATCGCCTATTCCCACTGCATCAACCACGGCATCGACATGTCGAAGGGACTGGATCAGGGAAAGGCGGCGGTCACGTCCGGCCTTTGGCCCCTGTACCGCTACGATCCCAGGTTCAAAAACGAAGGGAAAAACCCCTTCCAGCTCGACTCCAGAGATCCCACCACGAGCCTTGAAGATTTCATGTACAAAGAGGTCCGTTTCAA
>JAISEB010000268.1 GCA_031264395.1 Treponema sp.
TTTTATTCCAATAATTATTATGATAAAATATTTTACTTTAATAATTATGTTAAATTCAAATACTATTGTATATATAACCAATAATGTATAAAACACAAAATCTGCTATTGAATCAAGCCATGATCCGATAATTGTTTGCTTTTCATATTTTCTTGCAATATATCCATCCAATACATCAGTTAATCCGATAATTATTAAAACAGAAAAGAGAATGAATTTATTATCTTTTGTGAAAAAATTATTGGCGACAATATAATCCTTAATACTGATAAAACATTGGGGAATGTGATTATATTGCTTTCATTGATTTTCATAATTATTTATATTACTTTATTTTTAATTTTTTGTAAATCTATTTTTAAATATTCCAACCAATTTAGCCCACATTTCGTATAACAGGTCTATAAACGCCATTACTGTCATATATATCGCGGCACGGCGCGTTAAAACGAAGGCCGCCTCCTCAGCGTTTAGCACGATTTGCTTCAAGTCTGCTGGGGCGGGGAGGTTCATTCCAATTATGTATCCGTTGCCCGCCCAATCCGGCCGTATTGCGTAAATCGTTTTTTTATGGTATAACAGAATCACTAAACCACGGGCGCAAGCCCAAAAGGAGCAGACTATGCACAATGAACATAAGGCGGCCATACCGCCTGCCGTTGTTAGCGAGATTGAGGGCTTTTTACAGCAGATTCTTGCCAAACTGGAGCCCTACCGGACGCCCCTCACCACGGAGGAGCGCAAGGAAATGGCCATTATCGGGGACAAGACTCTGGCGTTTCTCGAAAAAGGCAAGGAGTTTACCGACTTCTACCCGGACCTTGTTCCGGCGTGGAGCGACAAGGCCGATTTTGCCGTTGATTTTGACGATGTGCGTAACATCACTGCCGTCAAAAACCTTGCCGATCAGGTGTACGAAGCCATTTGCAACATCCAATACGTGGCGGGGAACGAAGCCTACCACTGGGCGCTTGATTTTTACCATTCCGCCAAGCAAGCTGCAGCGCGGGACGTGCCTAACGCCAAAATCGTGGCCGAAGAGTTGGGGAAGCGTTTCCAAAGCAGGGGCAGAAAACCTGCCAAACCCGCCGAATAAGGCAAAAAGCCGGGGCACATACCGGAGGGGCCGTGTATGTGCCTAATTCAGGCAAGTTTCAACGTAATTTAGGCAAGTTATAAGCTAATTCAACCAAGTTTCAACGCAATTCAGGCAGGTTATAAGTTAATTTAATCATGTTTCAAGTCAATTCAGGCAGGTTTCAACGCAATTCAACCATGTTTTAAGCCAATTGCATGAGGTATTTAGCAGATTGAATTGGGTATTTTGGCAATTAAATTAGATTTTTAGCTGATTAAATTACCTAAAAAGCAGGTTGAATTGGATATTTTAGCAATTAAATTAGGTTTTTAGCTGGTTAAATTGCCTAAAAAGCAGGCCGAATTGGGTATTTAGCCAAGCATATAGACCTGTTATACGAAGCGCCCCCTTACGTTTTCTGGAAAAAATCAATGGATATAAATAACGGTATAACATTTAGACTCGACACCAGACACCCGAAAAATTATGGGGCTGTTTCGGCTTTGTCAAGCTTCTCCCCCCCCCATCCTGTGTTTCTTTAGCGGGTTTTCACTCAAAACCATTTAATTGCGGAGGAGCCACCTGATGGACACTCTCCGCTTTATCATACTTGAAACCATTACAGGCTTATTGTACTGGGCCGTGCTGACCGGGCTGTTTTGCAGACTCCACGTCCCGCAGGCGGAAGATTGCCCTCATCATCGGCGTTCCCCTCTGGTTTATCGCGTGGGAATGATCCCTTACATCCGGTATGCTGGCGCAGATAATGCCCGTCTGGTGGTCAGGCATTATCAACCTCTGTGGCTGGGCATAGGGCATAATTGGTATTTTGAAGGATTGGACGCCCTGCTGTCGTCCCTTATACGGCTGATTGTCGCCGCCGCCGCGTCCGGATGGGCGCTAGTCTACGCCCATCTCGTCAAAAAGGCGCCCGGCGGGTTTCCCCTGAAACTCAACGCGGCATCCGCCTCGTTCTATGTCGGCGCCTTCGGACTGCTCTGGTATTTCATCGCCGTTGTTCAGCGGTATGAACACCCACCCCTGTTCTATGTATATTTTGGCGCGGCTTGCGGCGTCCTGCTTCTGGCGTTTAATCTGACACTCTTTTTCCTTTCCGTTGCCTTGGTGAACCGCGAACAGGATCAGTCCGCGGCTGAACAGCGATCCATCGCGAATTTCCAGCCCTTCACCTTGTCGGCGCGGTTTATTGAAAAATACGGCATAACTCCCCGTCAGAAAGAGGTCGCTGAGGCGGCCCTTGCTGGAGTGTCCGACAAGGAGATCGCCACCGTGCTGGGCTTGAGCGTCAACACGGTCAAGAAGTACCTCCAAACCGTCTGTCTATCAAAACACCCATACAAACGGGCGGCACGCTCTCACCGCCCTCGCGCTGGACGAATTGTAGACTGAGGCTGCTTCAAAACCCCAGGCAAGTCAAAGAGGGAGCAGCCGCCCCCTGCGGGCGCAACACGGTTGCGCCCTACCTCCACTACGGGTGGCTCCGCCCCCCGTAACGCCCCCCGCCGGGGTTTGGAACAGGCTCATGTATCCATAACAGGCTTGGTTATCGATCCATAATAGACTTATATCGCCACTGAATCAGGCTTAGTTCACTATCGTGAACGGGCTTAGTTCGCAACAGTGAACAGGCTTAGCTCACTATCGCGATCAGGATTAGCTCGCAACAGTGAACAGGCTTAGTTCACCACTACGATCATGCTTGGATCGCAACCCGGATCAGCATTGGATCGTCACCCCGATCAGGCTCGGATCGCAGTCCCCCGGTAGTTCACCGAACTCACAGTAAACTAAAACTCAAAAAATCCACTTTCCCTTTCCCCTGAAAGGTGAAACAAAGGCTATGCTCCCCGTCCGGGACGCGAACTTCACCATCAAAGGTTTTCCAGTCCTTTGAAGGCCCGATTGGAATCTCGCCCGCCGTCTCGCCTCTCGCAGATAGAGACACCTTAAAAATCCCGGACGCTTTTCCCCGCACCTGTACCGCTATCTTTGCAAGACCCCGAAACGAGAAATACTTAAACACCGCCGTTATCCCGTTTCTGCCGTTGGTAATGTACTGTACCGGCGGCGTACCGTTACTGTCCGGGTCATAGTCGGCGCCGTCCTGGGTCAGATACGGATGCCGGTTTCCCATGGCCAGCGGATGGGAAACCGCGGGCTTATGTTTTCCAAACAGGTTGCACACGATATGCGCAGGGTATTCCCCCTTCCCTTCCAGGGGTTTTCCGTTTAAGCCGCAGGAGGTCATCTCCACCTGTTTGATGCTCCCGTCCTCCGCTATGGTTATCTTTTCCGCGTACCCCTGCCGGGAGAACATGGTGCGGTTGGTCTGGCGGTGGTAGAAGATATACCACGCTCCATTGATACGCTCGATTCCACCGTGGTTGTTTCCATTATAGTTATATGGATGTACAGGCTGCTCCTGCAATTCCTATTTTAACTGACAGCCCACACCGGTTTTGTCATGGACAATACCCAAAAACTCGTAGCACCCTGCGGGACTGTCGCAAACCGCCACCCCTATTTCCGGCAGCATGTCATCGGCACAATAATAAAGGTAATACCTGCCGTCTTTTCCCCGTACCGTGTCCGGCGCCCATAACTCATGGCTGCCATTGACCATTCTGACATCCTGATCGTTCCGGTAAATCACGCCTTCGTATTTCCAGTCCGTCAAATCGGCAACCGGCGCGGAATAACAAACATAGTGGTTCAGGCAGAACTTCTTCCCGCCAAACCAGTCATGGCTTCCGTAAATATACACGCGGTCGCCGAATACATGGGGTTCTCCGTCAGGTATGTATTCATACGAGGGGAGATAAGAGTTAAACGCTTGTTTCATGGTTTGGACTCCTTGCACTATTATTATTTCCGTGGCTTTCAGAGCCTTATGCTCTTTTTCCACCCGCAACAGAGGGCCAGGCGGAAATTCATTTGGCCGCATTCATTTGTATTTTCAGATTTCCTCGCGCCGTCGCTTCCACCGGCAATGAAACGACCCGCTTGCCTGTATATTTCGCGGTCAACTCGTCCATATACTTGTTCTTCGCTCCGCCTCCGGCAACATAGAGCGTATCCCATTGCCGTCCGACATTCTCTTCCAACTCATGTATGGCCTTGCTGTAGCTAAACGCAAGCGAATGGTACACGCTGTTAATAATATCCACGTCTGTAACCACTCTATTTCCAAGAACGGTTAAAATATCCCTGCGTATGTCAGCGGGCACGGTGAAACGACTGTCGTTCACATCGAATATTTCGGAAAACACACTCGTCCGGGCGCGGACAACCATTTCTTCAAATGAAAGAGCCATTTGTTTTTGCAGACATTGCACAATCCATAACCCCATTATATTTTTCAGATAGCGAATATAGCCTACGCCGCCTTCATTGGTAAAATTAGCGATACGGCTTTTCTCATCTATCAAGGGAGCGGGAAGCTTTACACCCAAAAGCGACCAAGTGCCGCTTGACAAAAAGGGCGCGTCCTCTTTCATGGGGATTCCTTCCATAGCACTGGCCGTGTCATGGGTAGCGCATAGAACAACGCGGGTCTGACCGCCGACTTCATCTGCAATTTCAGGCGACAAGTCGCTTAATTCAGTTCCCGGCGTCGCAAACTCCCTGAAAAGAGTCTGCGGCAAACCTAATCGGCTAATAATCTCATGGTCATATCGCTTGGTGTATGCGTTCACAAGACCGGTCGTTGTGGCGTTGGTGTATTCATGGGCTTTTACGCCGCAGAGTCGCCACATTAAGTATTCCGGAAGCATAAGGAAATCGGTCGCGCCCGCAAGCCTTCCCGCCATTTTATCCTCGTAAAGCTGATATACGGTGTTAAATGGCTGGTATTGTATTCCGGTGCGCTCATAAAGCTCTTCAAATGCAATACGCTTGTGGACGCTGGAGACAACCGATTCTGTCCTACTGTCACGATAGGCGAACATCGGCAAAACGGATTCATTCCCGCGTAAAAGTACATAATCCACGCCCCACGTGTCAATGGCGAGGCTTTCGATAGTATGGTATTTAGCAAATGCCGCGCGGACGCCCGCTTTGACTTCATTAAATATATGTTCCACATTCCATGTTAAGCGGCCGCCTTGCTTCTGTATTCCGTTGGTAAATCGGTACACCTCGTCGGTATGCAGTTCACCATCTTCCCTCCAGCCGACAATATGACGGCCCGACGAAGCGCCAATGTCTATGGCAAGATAATATTTCACGCAGCGCCTCCCCTAATCAAGAAACTTCTCATTCAAGGTTACGCCGAAAGCTTTTGCGACTTGCCGCAATGCATCGTCTGTAATGGTCTGACGTATTCTTGTGCCGCAGGAGAGCGCTTTTAGGTAAATCTCGGCGCTTTTCTCAAGCGTGTGCATCAATCCGAAAGTGGCGTCAAAATCAGGGCCTGAACAAAACGTACCGTGATGCGCCCAAATGATCGCGTCATACTCCTCCATGAGTTTTGAGGAAGCGATTGCAATGTCCGCGCCGCCGGGGATCATCCAGGGGACTAGGCCCACGCCAGCAGGAAACACGATGGGACATTCGGTCATGCTTTTCCAGAGGACGCGGGAGAAATCCCGATCCGTCAAGGGAAGAACAAAGGTCAATGCAATAACGCTCGGCGTATGCGCATGATAGATGATTCTGTGAGAGCCATTGGTGGCCGCTTTCTTTACCGAATGGTTAAGCAAATGGCTGGGAAACTCACTGGTGGGAACCCCGCCGCGGGTGAGACCCCACACAATACGATACGCATCGCCTTTTTCATTTATCTCGGCGATACAGATGTTGTCTTCCGTGTTGATTGCCATGTTGCGCATAAACTTTCCGCTACCGGTGGCGATAAAATATTCTCCTGCGAGGCTTTCTGCAACAATGCCGCATGATGTCCATGCGCCGATTTTTTCGTAGAAAAAAGGACGACATTCAGCCACTTCATGCGGCTTCATGCGGTAGGTGAGATTGCCGCCATTCCGCTCGTGCCAGCCCATTCTAAACCCGTCGTCGCAAAGTCGAACGAAGCCTTTCATTACTTCGATTTCCGCAATGCCCATAGTTATTTCCTCCCTAATAAAACTTCTTTTTCGTATTTTACGATCTCGGCGAACCAGTCTTCGTCGCTTGCGTAAACGCCTTGCCGACGGCAGTACTCTTCCCATACATCGCCAAAAGGCAGGGTTTTCATCTCTTCCATCACCATCATTTTCTCGGTGAAATTCCCATTATCCTGCAAAGCGCGGAGCCGTGCGTCTGGTTGTAATAACGCAAACAGCAGGGCTTTTTGCACGTTTCGTGTTCCGATGACCCAAGCCGCAATGCGGTTGATAGAAGCGTCGAAGAAGTCAAGGCCAATCAGAACCTTGTCCAGCGCGTCATTTCTGACAATTTCTTTCATCATTTCACGGAGTTCATCGTCATACAACACCACATGGTCAGAATCCCAGCGCACCGGGCGCGTAACATGGAGGGGTATCTTGTCAAAGAAGGGCAGTAACGCGGGAATTTTATCGCTGACATACTCCATTGGGTGAAAATGCCCATTGTCCAGGAGGTTGTATACGCCGGGGTGGGACGCGGCGTAACTTAAATAAAATTCGTTTGAGCCGACGGTATAACTTTCCACGCCGATGGCAAACACCTTGCTTTCCACCGAGTCAATTACATGGGCGCAGCTTTCCGTGAATATTTCATCCAGCGCGGATTTCAAAAGCAGGCGCGGGCCGAGTCTGTCCGCGGGAATGTCTTTGAATCCGTCGGGAATCCAGATGTTGTGCAAAACCTTGTGCTCAAGAGCCTCGCCTATCTTGTTGGCAATTCGGCGCGACGCCTTGCAGTGTTCAATCCAGAAGCGGTGCGCGTTTTTGTCCGGGGAAGAAAGGGTCAGTCCATCCTTCACCATCGGGTGGGAAAAACAGGTGGGATTGAAATCAACGCCAATGCTGTTTTCCTTGGCGAACTCTACCCAGGGGGCAAAGTGCTTGTATTCGATCTTATCCCTATCCACCCACGGGTTTTCATTCGTGAATACGGCGTAGCAGGCGTGCAGATTGATTCGCTTTTTGCCGGGAATAAGGCTTGCGGCTTTGAGAAAATCTGCCTTTAGTTCTTCAAAACTACGCGCTTTGCCGGGATAATCGCCGGTCGCCTGAATACCGTTTCCGGCGCCACCATCTTTATTGTCAAAACCGATCACATCATCGCCTTGCCAGCAATGAATACTTATTGGTTTTGCCGCCAGTTTACTGATTGCTTTTTCAGTTTCAATGCCGAGCGCCGCATATCGGGCTTTGGCATTTTCATATTGTTCTAGTGTCATTTTTCACTCCTATCAATAGTATATGTATATGTTCCTGCGGAGGCAATCCCAGAGCGAACGCTATGATCCTCGTTGCGCTATTTATCGCCTTAATAAGCCCTGTTAAACCCGTGACTTCACGGCTACAGTGTCAGACGTTTTGACCAAGACCGCGCCGCCAATAAGCTAAAGACGATAAGGTGTCAGACATTTTAGCGACTCAAAGGCTATACTCCGCGCTCGGTTTTCAGGTTGCTTGCTTTCATTGTTCCCTGCTTTCAAAGCTATACGTATGGATTCCGGTGTCAATCGTATAACGCCTCCCATTGGGTAGCAGGACTTCCGCCCCAGTGTTTGGCGGAATCGTTACCGTCAGGGTATAACCCGTACTCTTGCGCCGCCATTTGATTGACACCGCGCCGTATATACTCTGGTATTCCGCGCGGGCGAAACTCAGACTGCCGCCGGGAAGGGGCTTGATAATGAAACGGTTCTCTCCCGCGACATTGATTCCCGCCACCGTGGTAAAGAGCCACTCGCGCACGGCCCCCGGCGAGTAGTGGTTGAAGCTGATGTCTCCGTCTCATGTTTCCCATACTGTAGTAGCCCCAGCGTTTACCTCCGCAAGCCAAGACGGGGCTTCCTCGTTTTCAAGCATCTTGTACGCCGCCTCCAACTGCCCCGCTTCCGCCAGCACGGACAGTATAAAAGGAGTCGATAAAAATCCGGTGACGATATGGAACCCCCGGTTTTCCACAGCCCGCAAAAGACGTTTTTGCAGAGCCGCTTTCTTTTCGCCCTCCGCCAAGTTCATTGCAAGAGGGCGCACGAGTTTCGCCTGCCAGTCCGTGTCAACGCCCTTTTGCAAAAACAACCAGCCATAGGCTTTTTCGCGCCGCCCGCATACTCGGCGAACAGGGCTTTATCTTCCGCCTTGCCCAAAAAGCCGGCGATTTCCGCCATGTACCGCATGGTATAGTGGAGGAACGCGGTACATTCCTCGGTATACAAAACCGCTCCACCGAATACCTTGTCCCGAAATTCCTCTGGCTCAAGCCATTCCCCAATGTGTATGCCCTTTTCGTAGGTGTATTTGTTGTAGGGATTGGCGGCGGCGGCTTTTCTCTTCTTGTGTCCCGTGTTCTTGATCATAAACAGCGCGTATTTCCGCATGACCTCATAAAAATCACGGATAATAGTTTCATCGCCGTAGCGTTTCCAATAACGGTACGGAATAAGTACCACGGCGTCGCTCCAGCTCACAGACGCGCCGGTGCTTTTGTAGACCAGATCAAGCCCGTTGTAGGGAACCACGGCGGAAGATTTGCCGTCCTTGAATTGATCGTCTTTGACATCGTTCATCCATTTGCGGAAGAAAGAGGCTACGTTCATCAGGTAAGAAGCGGTGTTGAAGAAAACCTGCGCGTCTTCCGTCCAGCCAAGCCGCTCGCGGGGGGCAGTCGGTGGGAAGGTCGAGGAAATTGCCCTTTATGCTCCACCGGGTGTTTTCCAAAAACCGGTTGATTTTTTCATGGGAACAGGAAAAGTCTCCGGTCTGCTCCATATCGGAATACACGGCGACAGCTTTGAACTTCGCCGAATCAAACGCAATGTCCGTTTCAATCAGCGCGTAACGGAACCCGAAAACCGCAAACGCCATTTTGTACTGATCCTGCCCGCCGGAACAGATAAATTCGATCTCCTGTTTCGGCGTCTCTGTCATTTCAGCCTTGATCTTGCTTCCGTTCCCGGTAACAAGCAGAATCTCCGTTAGTTTGCCGTATTTCTTAAATGGCTTTTTTATCTGGAAATTCTTCTGGGTAAACTCGCCGTTTTCGTCCAGGGTCTCGCCGCATACGAGGCGTATTTTCTGTCCCTTCCCGCCTTGTACCGTAAAGGAGAGAAAGCCCGCGATGTTCTGCCCGAAGTCCAACACCCTTTTGCCGGACGGCGTGATGATGAGCTTCGCCTGAAACTCCTCGTGTTCGGTTACCGGGACGTTATTGGAAGCGGAAGGGATAACTTTTTCTTTTACCACCCGCGCCCTGCCTCCGTACCCCGGCTTTCTTGAGGCGTCATAGATTTCGCCATCTTTAAGGTCGGCGAAACGCAGGCAGCCGTCATCGCTCCAGCGAAAAGATTCAGCGCTTGTCACGGTCTCCACAGTTCCGTCTTCAAAGAACATTTTAAGCTGGCAGAGCAGTTTCATCTGCTTTCCAAAGACATTGACGGGGCAAAAACACTCGATAGAACCCCGGTACCAGCCGTCGGCCAATTGGACTTCCAGCTTATTTTCTCCTGCGGCAATCGTTTCGGTAACCGCGTAAATCTGATATTGAAGGCGGTACCGGTAATCGGTGGAACCGGGGGCAAGGACAAAGGAGCCGATGCGTTCTCCATTAAGACGCGCCTCATAGAGACCGCAGGCGGTAATATAGAGCCGGGCGTGGGCTACACGCTTTGAAACAAAAAAAGTCTTTTGAAAACAATCCACCGGATACCGGGTATTCTTTTTGGGCTTATAGTCCCCGGCGATCCATTGCGCCCGCCAGTCCTCCGCTTTCAAAAGGCCCATCTCAAACCACGAGGATGTTTTTTCTCCCTCCACATCGTTTTCGTCCCACAGCGCTACTGTCCAAGTAACCCGGTCCCGGCTTTTGAAGGGCTGTCCTTCGTAGCGGATATGGGTCATCCGGCTACTTTGCGTTTTTCCGGTGTCCCATACTGTTTCGTTTTCCCACGTTGCTACGATGCGATAGGCGGTTTGCTTTATGCCGCCTTCGCAGTTCCAGTAAAACCGGGGATTGACCATATCAAGCCCCAGGGGTTTGACAAGGTGTTCGGTTTTCATGTTAATTGCTTTCATTGTTTCTCCTTCTCAATAATGCTTATATATTTTCCAAAGTCTTCGACCCGCCACTCATCGCACCAACGGATACGGGGTGGGTCGTTCTGCCATTCAATCAGCAGCCATACGTAATCCATTCCTTTATACAAAGTGGCGGTGTCGCCGCAGCGTTCTGGCTTGCCACCATTCAAACGGCGTTAAAAACCTTTTCCGCTTCTCCAAGTCCGTCAATGCTAACCTTTAACACCGCTTCCCCTTTTTCATATCCGGCGCGGACGATTGGCAGAAAGTGGCCTAGATAAGAAGTGAATTCTCCTGTAGTGTAATTTTCCTCCATAACTGGCCGACCGTTGCCAAAGGCGGCGAGAGTCGCTACGCCGCTCACCACCGCTTTTGCTTTCCGGTCGTCAAAGGGAACACGCCGTCCCCGGTCGTCGACAATTTCCACCACGGCGAAACACAAGGACTGCCCGTCTGCTTTTATCATTGTTTTCTCCGGTATGATTCGAATCCCCGAGGCTTTCCCCGCTGTGGCAATTTCGGCGGACGAGATTTCCCTGCCTCCGATCTTCTTGCCGTTGATCGACGCTTCGTACAGGCCAAGTCCACAGATATACAGGCGCGCGCGTTTTACGGGTTTGCCGCCGGATAAACAGTCCGCGGATAAGGTTTTGAAAAACACCGGATGGCGCGGCTCGGCGGAGTCGCAGTCGATCCATTGCGCCTGCCAGGGTTCGTCCATCTTGCCGGTCTCAAACCAGTTGACGCCGCTCGCCGCTTCCTCTCCGGCGTCGCTTTTTACCGTAACCGTCCAATAGTAGCGGGTGCGGGGCGACAAGTGTATGTCCGCCTCGTATCCGGCGCCGTCAATCGTGGCGGCAAAGCCGGTGTCGTAAAACGTATCACTCATGTCTTCGTTACATGACACGGCGATACGGGCGGCAGTTTGGTTCTTCCCTTTCGCGTCCGCCACGCTATAAGAAAACACCGGTTTTTCCATTTTATGGCCCAACGGAGAGGAGAGATGATTGGTTTTGCATTCAATGATTTTCATTCTATAATTCCTCCCTATCCTGTTGTTCCGTAGATTTTTTAGCTGCCGTTGGCATCATATTTTTCCTCCTTGTAATTACTGGAATTGAACTTTATCGTAGGCGTTCACTCCAAATCGGAGTGAACTGTCCTTACTGTTTTTCTGATTATGTGTTACGCCTCGGCCTTTGTTCCCTGGTTTTTCCGCGCTTCCAAAGCCTTCATAATATCAGGGAGTTTCTTCTCCAGATCAAAGGCGCGGAGCGCGATAACGGCGCCGAGACAGCATACAGCCGGTATTAGCGCGTAGCTGACACGGATGGACATGAAGGCTTGGGACGTCTGCGTCTCGGCCTGGGCCACATAGCCGCCAAGCATCATCATGCCACCGGCAATAACGGAGGCGAGTCCATTTCCGACTTTGGAAGCGAAACTGTTAAACGTGAAAGCCGTCTCTTCAGCTCGTTTCCCAAACTTCCATTCGCCGTAATCTGTGGCCTGGATGGTAAATACCGCGCCTATCATGGAAAGACAGTTGATACCGATGCCGCCTATGACAGAAGCCGCAATGACTGACGGAAGGTTGCTTCCCGCGAAGAACAGCGCCGTATTGAACATACCGCCGACATAAACATGATTACTACGCCCGTACCGTCGAGGACTTTGTCCTGCCGCTCCGAGCCGCTCAGGGAGCGTTTCAGATAGACACCGCCTGAAGCCATAAGCATGGTGTAACAGATGGACATTGCTATGGAATACATGACGGCGACTCAGGCCACCTTGCCGACAGATAGGCGTAGGGCATATAAGCAATGTTCATGTCTTCCTCAATCGTCCCAGCCCAGTCTTCAGCGGCGACCATGAAGTACGCGCCGTATTTGCCGTTCTCATAGGTCAGGGAGATTTTCGCTCCGTTCTCCTGCCAAACCGGGTCCCAGGGCATAAGAGTCCAGTCCTCGTCATCGTCAAGGCCGGTGTTATCCTGCATACGTCCCTGAAGGCCGCTCATTATCATGCCATGCAGGGAGATTCTTCCCAAGGAAGTGGTAACCTCACCCGGCATAACCATGCCCTCCGCGGGCATCGCCGCACGAGGGTCGGTCTGTGCCGCCGGCACCTCCGCTTCCTGCGCGAACACTGCGCCGATAGTCAGTAACATACAACAAAACGCCAAACTAACTATTTTCTTCATACTTTTCTCCTCAAAACATGAATTTATGAACAACAGGGTAATCAAACCTCCTTCCGCCATCACGGATAAAAAGTTTGCGTACCCTGTTGTTACCTATTCAGTGTCAGGGCATTTTCAGCCGTGTGCAATGTCCTAAGTCACGAAAATAAAAAGAAAATATTGACCTATATCACCTTTTGTAGGATGTCTGATACCGAAGTCGGGGGCGGTGTCGGGGTGTCAGAGGCGCGGGGCGGTGTTGGGAGACGCGGCGGATGTCAGAGAACGGGCGGGTATCAGACGCGCGGACGGGTGTCTGAGCATCAGGCGAGGGGCGATGTCTGACACCAAAAGTAAACTGTCGATGTCTGTCACCCCAAAGTTTCCAAAATATCGAATTTTTTGTGTTTAAACCCAAAGCAAATTCCATGACAAGACCATATTATAGGTATGAGAAGTTTGCGAAAACTCCAAGACGGAGCGACCTATCATGTTACGTCAAAAATTGACCATGACGATATGTACCTCCTTGATCCACGATTTAAGAAGCTCTTCCTTTCTTTTACAGCCATTCATCAGAGTCGCGGAAGCGCCGCGCCAGATAGCGCACCTGATTTCTGAAATCCTCTTGCGCGATGTCCTCCGTCCATGCCGTGTATTCAAAATCAGGCTTATTATAAGCTGTCTTTTGATTCGTCCAAAAATAAACCCCCGCCACTTTCCCGCGTAGCGTCTCGACGAGGAAATCCTCAAGGTTCGTCTGGCTGTCCCGCTTTTGTAGCGCGGGTGGCACGTGAGTAAAAGTGAAGGCTTTCCACGCCGCGATATTGTACGTACTGAAGAAATGCCGCATATAGGGAGCGACGGCGGCGATGTTTTCGTGCTGCTCGACGCTGCCCACGAGGTTGTGGAAATAAGCGTAGTCGTTCTTCCGCGCCTCGTTAAGATCAAAGATGAAAAAGCGTCTTTGGCCTTTGGGGAGGTTGATGGAGTGCTTTTCACCTGTGAGCAGGTAGCGGGTATAAGTAGTCAGGGTTTTAACGTCGCGGCTGCCCCAGGACTGCCTGCT
>JAISEB010000149.1 GCA_031264395.1 Treponema sp.
AGGCTGGCGAGCGGGCCTTCCCTTCCGGCGTCCGCTCCGAGGGGCCGCGCCCCGGTTCAGCCAAGCGCCCCCGCCGCCATTCCGGTTTCCGCGTCTCCCGCGGCGCGGAATACACGGGAAGCCGTTTCCACGGGGAGACCCTCGGGGTCCGCGTACGGAACCGCTTCTGCCGTTCCGGCGGCAAACAGGACGGCGGTGAACAGGACTGCCCCGCGCAGGCCGGCCGCGGAAAGCATCCCTGTGGAAAGGTTCCCCGAAGCCGGGCCGCCTGAGGCCGGGCCGTCTGATGCCCTGCATGATGCCGTTTCCCTGAAACAGGACCTCTTGCCCGCGGGCATGCCGGAAACGGTTCCTGTAAAGACTGATATGGACGCTCCGGGTTCCCCCGTAACGCCCTCCGGCGCGCGGCCTCCTGCAAACATTTCGTCTGTCCCGGCCCCGCTCCTTTCGGCGCCGCTGTCACAGGACGGGGAGCCTTCTTCCCCGGAGAATTCCCGCGATGCTTCCGGCAGGAACGTGAACAGCGCCGTCATGCCGGTTCTAAAGGATCTTAACCTCAAACGGAAGATACGCGCCCGGCGGAGACCGGGGGCGGGAGGCTATTGAAAAACAGGTGAAAACGGTGATTTTTTGGGTTGTTTTACGATAATCCCCGGGATTATCGGCGAACAAGCTGTTTTTTTCCCTGAAAGGTACTATAATAAAGGTGAGGGGAAATTTTTCAGGTACTGTGTTTTGGAAATTATCCCTGTAAAATTCAGGTTGCTTATGGAGGTTTTTGATGAAAAAACTGCTTGTTTTTTTGTGCCTCGCTCTTATGATTTGCGGCGTGGCGTTTGCCGACGGTTACACTGTTCAGGGTGTAACGGGAAAGGTTGAACGGGAAGTTTCTCCGGGAAAATGGGAAGCCGTAAAGGCCGGCTCTGTTTTGAGCGCTTCCGCGGTGATCAATACCGGTCTTAATTCAAGCATGGTGCTGAAAGACGGGGACAGGACGGTAACCATCAGGGCCATGCAGAAGGGCGCCGTTGAGGCGCTGATCAGGTCGAACGTCGTTTCCGGCGTCCGCATAGGCGGCACGGTCTCCGAGTCCAATACGGCCGCGGGCGTCCGCAGTACGTCGAACGTATCGACCGCCTCGACCCGCGCAAGCGACGCCGCGGAAGACATCGACTGGGCCGAATAGCCCTCCCGCCGCCGCGATTCCGGCGGAAAAGCCTCCCGGATCACGGGAGGCTTTTTATTTTTCCGTCAGGTTATCCACCCCGTCGTCCCATTGTTCGGCGGAAGGGGGCGTGCGGATGAATTGCTCACAGCGGGCGGCGTAGAACGCGGCCGTACTGTCACGGCTGTTCCGGCCGGAAACGATGCCGAAGAGTTTGCTGGCGGCGGCAAAATCCCGCGTGTCGTAGGCGGCAATGGCTTCTTCCCAGATCTCAATCTGCCGCAAAAGCTCAGGCGGCGTTTCTTCCCTCAGATCGATTAGTTCATAGATTCGCAGGGGAGCCTCAATTCCCATCACGCGCACCCGGCTCAGGGGGCGCACAGTAAATTCATTGCCCAGCCGGGCCTGAGTGTACTCGCTTATGAGGATGCCTCCGGTATTGTACTGCTTGTTTATCCCTTCAAGCCGGGCCGAAAGGTTCACCGCGTTCCCCATGATGGTATAGTCCATCTTGCTGGGAGTTCCCATGTTGCCCACAACCATGTCTCCCGTGTTGATCCCGAAACGGGTGTAGAGGGGCCTGTCCGGGCGGATGATCCCCTTCTCCACAAGCCGGGCAAGGGGGGCGTAAAACACGCCCGCCGGGTCCATGATCTCTTCCCGCAGGGACGCCTCGCGCTTCTTCATCTGTACCGCGCTGCGGCAGGCCAGAACGGCGTGTTTGTCCGTCCACAGCGGCGCCCCGAAGAAGGCGACGATGGCGTCCCCTTCGTATTTGTCAATGGTTCCCTGATTGGCCAGTACGATGTTGCTCATTTCGGTAAGGTAAAGGTTGAGGAGGTTGACCAGCGTCCTTGGGCCCTCTTCGCCATACTCGTTTTGCAGGGCTTCGGAAATTGATGAAAAGCGCTGGATGTCCGTAAAAACGGCGGTCATATCCCGCTTTTCGCCGCCCAGGGAAAGCCTCGAAGGATCGGCGATGATCTGCTCGATTACCGAGGGGGCAAGATAGCGGGAAAAGGCTGAACGGAGAAACGATTTTTCCCTTAACGTTGAAAAGAAGCTGAGGCCCGTAAGGCTTAAAAAGCTCACGCTTACCGATACGAAGGGGACCACCACTCCCGCGTACCGTTTGGTGACGATGAAGAAAGCCAGAAACATCAGCGCGGTCACGGCCATGGCGAGAAATCCCGTGAGTATCGATTTGTTGATGTCAAGGCGCTTGATCACAAAGGCCATGCTCATCGACAGGACAAGGGCTATGGCGAAGGACACCCACCGGGGCGTATCGTCAAGAAATTCCCCCGAAAGAATCTGGTTGGCGATAACCGCGTAGACTCCGACATTGGGGTAGCGTTCCTCGAAGGTGGTAAGCCCCAGATCCACCCCGGATGTGGCGGTCATTCCCACGATGCACAACGCGTCCTTTACCGTCTTTGAAACCCTGTCGCGGAGTTCCGTCATGCGCCTTAACTGATCCCCCGAAACGAGGAATATCTCGGCGACAAAGCGCCGGGTTTCTTCATCGTCTACCACGGCCAGGATCGCCCTTTCAACGTCTCCATCCAGAAAGACCCCGGATGTTTCAAGAAAATCTTCGCGGAACCGCATGTACGTTTCAAAGCCGACTCCTTCCTCGTTTTCACCGTTCAGAAGAAGATCCCGCACGTAGGAAGCGTTCCGGTATTTTTCCAGGGGAGTTTCACCCCCGTCCCAAAAATTGAAAAACCCCGAATCGTTCATGACCGCGAGGTTGTTGGCAAAGGCCCGTTCGTTGATGGTGTACTGGGCCAGATCCCAAAAGGACATTGTATGATAGGCGCTGAAATTCTTTTTGGGCCATTTGAGCAGTACCGAACCGTCGCGCGCCCTTTTTATCCTGATGTCGCGGGGGGCGTTTTCTCCTGCCGTGATGTTTTTCAGGGTTATGAAGGAGGGGCTTACCTCGATGCCGGGGTTTCCCAGCGCCTCCCGTACGGCCGCCAGCGCGAGGTGGGGGTAATAACGGCCGTCGTGTTTCATGATCAGGTGGAGCCGCCGGCGGTAGCCGTCCCTGTCAACTTCGGCGTTGACAAAACCCGCCCCCGCCGATTGGGTCATGAGTTTGCCGATTGACGGCATCATCCCCGGCTGATCGGGAATATGGCGGTCGTCCGTAACGGCAATGTCCTTTAACGCTATGTTTTCTTCCAGCCAGGGGAGATAACCGGCGTAACGGCTCATGTCGAACGTTTTTTCTTCCGTGAGGATGTCGTCTTTTGTGACCATGGTCAGGGTCAGAAAGGCGCGGCCGAAAAAACGCAGGGTCCGGGCAAAGTAGTCGTCCACATCCCGCGATACATAGTCAACGGATACTTCCAGCTCGTTTCTGACGCTGTTGTTGACGTCAAGCAGAACGCCCTTTGCCTCCGCCGCGCTGGTCCCGTCCAGCGCCCCCGACGAAAAGCCGTCCATCACCTGTTCTACGGTATTGTTGATGCGCCTGAAACCGTTGTCGATATAGGCGGGAAGTTCCTTTTGAATGTAGTCCGGGTTGATGGTTACAGGGCTGTCGTCAAGGAAACTCAAGTCGAACGCCACCGTCCCGGCGCCCATCTCCCGCAGGAAAATCATGGCGTCGGCGTAAATATCCCTGGTCCAGGGAAAGATCCCGACATGCTCAATGGCCGTATCGTCTATTTCCAGGATCAATACGGAATCGTTTTCGGTCAGGGCGGGAATGGCCCGCAAAAACATATCGCATGTCTTTTCGTCCAGAGAGGTGAAAAAAAGCAGGGACGAAAGACAGGCCGCCAGAACCGGGATAATCAGATAACGGTTTTTATTCCACATTATGGCGCATAGTATAAACCATCGCGGTAAAATGTTAAACGCCGGGGCGCGATTTCGGGGAAGATTCCCTGTTTTTTATCGAAATATCCCCGCAAGTGGCTTTTTTTATCAAAAATATTATGGTATTATTAAGTATGTATGATGGCTCCTTGCGCATTTGCGCTGCAGTGGATTGTCCGTGTGAATGACTTTTTGTTGTTCGAAAGGAGGGTAGCGGATCTCTTTTTTACCGGGCTGGCCTTGACGCCTCTTCTGTTCTTTTCCATACAGCCCCTGGCCGATTTTTTAAGGAAAAAGGGCAGGGGATACGCCCTGTATGAAAACAGCAGGGT
>JAISEB010000156.1 GCA_031264395.1 Treponema sp.
CGGAGACGCCCTACGCCCTGTCCCCGTAATTCTTCTTCACCCAGTCAAGGTATTCACCGCTTCGTATGCCGTCTATCCACGCGGCGTTTGAAAGATACCAGTCTACGGTTTTACCGAGGCCTTCCTCAAAGGTCACCTGCCGTTCCCAGCCGAGTTCGCGCTTTATTTTCGAACAGTCTATGGCGTAACGGCGGTCATGGCCGGGCCTGTCCCGTACAAAATGTACGGTTTCACGGACTTTCGCGGGATCAAGTCCGGCTTTTCCTGAAACCACATCTATCAGCGTATAAAGAAGCCTGATATTCTCCCATTCGTTTTCCCCTCCTATGTTGTACTTTCCGCCGCATTCACCTTTTTGCATGACGGTCCAGACCGCCCGGTTATGATCTTCCACATACACCCAGTCGCGGATGTTTTTCCCGTCGCCGTATACAGGCAGGGGCTTTCCTTCCAGCATGTTGAGGATCATGAGGGGAATGAGTTTTTCCGGAAACTGGCAGGGGCCATAATTGTTGGAACAGTTTGAAAGGGTAACCGGCAGCCTGTAGGTATGGTAATAGGCCATTGCCAAATGATCGCTTGACGCCTTACTTGCCGAATAGGGAGACCGGGGATCACAGGGAGTCGTCTCGGTAAAACGCCCCGTTTCGCCCAGCGAACCGTAAACCTCGTCGGTACTGATGTGATGAAAAAGCGCGTCCTGCCGTATTGCCCCGGAACCATCCGCCCAGCATTGCCGGGCGGTATCCAGCAGGGTAAATGTTCCCATGACGTTGGTTTTGATAAACGCCTCGGGCCCCAGGATGGAACGATCCACATGGCTTTCCGCGGCAAAGTGGACCACCGTGTCAATATCGTAGGTCCTGAACAGGGATTCCACAAGGGAGCGGTCGCAGATGTCGCCCTTTTCAAAAAAATAGCGGATGCCCGTGCTGTCCGCAGGGTTTACGCCGGGATGCGCGGTCTTGCCGTACGCCGCTTCAACATCCGCAAGGCTTGCGGGATTTCCCGCGTAAGTCAGCGCGTCAAGGTTGACAATTCTGCCGGTAAAAGCGGGAGTTTTTTCCAGAAGGGTGCGGATAAAATTGCAGCCGATAAATCCCGAGCCGCCTGAAACCAGAATATTTTTCAGGGAACGCATACGATTAATTCATCTCCGCCAGGTATTTTTCAAGACTTTTATTCCATTCCGGTATCGCAAGCCCCAGAGCCGCCCTGATCTTCGCCTTGTCCAGCGCCGAATATTCAGGCCGCGTTACCCGTGCGGGAAATTCCGCACTGGTACAGGGCTGTACCGCACAGTCTTTGGAGAGCAGCCCAAGGCGGCGGCCCTGCGAGTAAATTTCACGGGCAAAATCAAACCAGCTGATGTTCCCCTCATTGGTGTAGTGATAGATGCCGAAGGGAACCTTCCCGCCGCCGTTCACCGTGTTTACAAGGGCAAGTACCGCAGAGGCAAGGTCAAAGGCCCAAGTGGGGCTGCCGCGCTGATCGTTTACTACCTTTACGGTATCCCGCTCCTTCATGAGCCGGAGCATGGTATGCACAAAGTTGGCGCCGTACCTGCCGTAAAGCCAGGCGGTTCTGATGATGTACGCCTTCTTGCTGTTTTCCATGACGGCGTTTTCCCCGTCCCTTTTGGCAAGGCCGTATACGCCTATGGGATTGGTCTCGTCGTCTTCGCGATAGGGACGCGGCCCCCGGAGGCTTTCGTCATAAACACCCTTCCCGTCAAATACATAATCGGTGGAAATGTGAATGAGCCGGGCGCCGCAGTCCCCGGCCGCCTTTGCGATGTTGGCCGCGCCCAGAACGTTGAGGCGGCGGCAGGCTTCACCGTCATCCTCGGCCCTGTCCACGGCGGTATAGGCGGCGCAGTTAACGATCCAGGCAGGCGTTTCCCGGAACGACGCGGCGAAGGCGGCAAGCGCCGCGGGAGCGGTAATGTCAACTTCCCGGTCCGTACCGGCAAAGGGGATTTCCCGTTTTTCCAGAAGGCGGGCAATCTCCGTTCCCAGCATGCCCTTGTCGCCAATCAGCCATAACATGGCAGTTTTTTATCCTTAACGGAAAGCAGATAGTCCATCCCCAGATCAGGCCAAGTTATGCCGATTTCAGGATCGTTCCAGAGGATTCCCCCTTCGTCTTCGGGGTGATAAAAATCGGTGCACTTGTAGGCGAAGACGGCGAATTCGCTTAACACCAAAAATCCGTGCGCAAAGCCTTCCGGTATCCAGAACTGATTCTGCTTTTCGCCGCTCAGAATTACCGCGTGCCATTTCCCCCGGCTGGAAGAACCGGGCCTGATGTCCACGGCTACGTCAAACACCTCGCCCGATATGGCCCTGACCAGTTTGCCCTGGGGATGTGTCTTCTGAAAATGGAGGCCGCGAAGCACGCCGCGCATGGAACGGGACTGGTTATCCTGAACAAAATGCGGTTCGATGCCCGAAGCGGCAAAATCGCGCTCCGACCATGCCTCAAAAAAATATCCCCGCTCGTC
>JAISEB010000243.1 GCA_031264395.1 Treponema sp.
GGATTGCACACCGCGCCTGTCAGGGGATCAAGGAGCATGGCCTGTTTCAGCTTGAGGGGATTCCCTTCTAGCGCCGCCTCAACGGCGAGCCGCTGGACCGCGATGCTCTGATTGCATATTGCCGCAAGGGGGAAAGGCAGGTCGCCCACAAGGGGAATGGAGATCCCGCTGCCGTCCACGTAACCGGGAACCTCCACCACCGAATCGGCGGGGAGGTTGCCGATTGCCCCTTTGTTTATCACGTTAAAATGCCCCCGGTACACGCGGCCCGTTTCAAGGGCTTCGATAATGTGGGAGCCGTGTTCGGTGGAACGGTTTTCCGGGGTATACTTCGCCGGTTCCATGGTTTCGTATTTCTTTGCCTCCTCCTCAAATTTGGCCCGCTCTTCCCGGCAGAAACGGAGATAGCCTCCCGGCTCCCCGTGTATCCAGCCGGAATAATCGATCCATGCGTCAATTTCTTCCGGCCGCTTGCGGTACCAGGGAAGGTATTCGGAAAGGTGCCCGTTGCTTTCCGTGCTGTAGTAGCCGAAGCGTTCAAGAATGTCGATGCGGACCTTTTCCTGTTTGCTGTACACGGGATGTTTCTTGAAACCTTCAAGAAGCTTTCCCCGCATGTCTTTCCCCTTATGGAGAACCTGTATATACCATGTCTGGTGATTGATCCCCGCGCAGATAATGTCGACTTCCGAAACCGGCAGTCCCAACACCTCGGCTATCTGCTGGTGGCCGTGCTGCACGCCGTGGCAGAGTCCCAGCGTCTGCACGCCGCCTTCGGCATTCGCCGCCCAGGTGTTCATGGCGTTGGGGTTTGAATAGTTGAGAAAAAGCGCGCCGGGCTGTGACACTTCCCTTATGTCCCGGCAGATGTCAAGAATAACGGGAATGGTCCGCTGGCCGTACATGATTCCCCCGGCGCATATGGTGTCCCCAACGCACTGGTTCACCCCGTACTTCAGGGGAATTTCCACATCCATGGCAAAGGCGTCAAGACCGCCGACCCTGGCAAACGAAAAAATATATTTGGCCCCTGTAAGGGATTCCCTTCTGTCCGTGGTTTTGGAAAGCCGCACACGGGAAAGCCCGTTGGCCTTGATGTCCCTTTCAAGCACGTTGTAGATTAACGCAAGATTCGCGCCGTCAATATCCATGAGGGAAATTTCGCAGTCCTGCAATTCCGGGACGGAAAGAATATCGGCAGCTATCTTCCTTGTAAAACCCACGCTGCCCGCGCCGATAAACGCAATTTTCATACGATGCTCCTTTCCCGTATACAATAACATCCCCCGTTAAAAGCCGAAATATGATTTTTGTGCTTTTAATAGCACAAATGTTTTACTATGGGGCAAAACTGTTAAAACTTGAAAAATTTTTACCAATATAGTATGCTGAAAGACCGGATGACGCCATGAAACCGGATTTTTCCGCCCTGCCCATAGTACGCATGTCTTCGCGGTATTCAAGCAGAAAATTTCCCCTTCACGCCCTGACGGTGCTTTCAGGGCACAGCAGGGAAACATCCGCCGCCTATTACAACGACGGAAAAACACGGGAAGTCTCCGCCTATGCGGTATGGCAGTACACCCTTTCGGGGCGCGGCCGCATCGATCTGCGGGACGGGCGGCGCGATCTTCCGCCGGGCTCCCTGATGATCGTCTCCGTTCCCGGACCCCACGCATATTATCTTCCCGAAGATTCGGATCACTGGGAATTCGTATTCCTTGTAATGACAGGCCGGGAGGCGATCCGAATTAACCGCATGATAGAAAGGCAGCTTGGAAACATCATCGCCGCGGACAAAACGCCCAAAACCATTTCGCTCCTGTACAATATCCTCGCAAGATTCTTTTCGGGCAAGATAAACAACCCCTTTACCAATTCCGGCTGTACATACCGCCTCTGCATGCAGCTGCTGGAAGAATCCGGCGATTGTGAAAGCGCCTATGGGCGGGAAGAATTTGCGGATCTGAAAATTTTCCTCCGGGATAACCTGTACCGCGATATTTCGGTGGAAGAAATGGCGGAGGTCATGCGTCTTTCCAGATCACACTTTACGCGTCTTTTCGGCAGGAAAATGGGAATGAGCCCCCGCATGTACCTTGAGGATCTCAGGCTCAAAACCGCCATAGGATTTCTCTTTGAAGACAACGTCAGCGTCAAGGAGACCGCCGCCCGCTGCGGCATCTACGACGTGAATTATTTCTGCCGGCTCTTCAAAAAACGCTACGGCATTTCGCCGGGAAAATACAAAGAACGGGAACTGCGGAAAAAATAAACCTCCGCGGACCGTAATTCCGAATTCAAAAAACCACGGACAGACACAGACCAACACGGACAAAATATACATTTGAAATTAAAAGTCCGGTTTTGTCCGTGAAGTCTGTGGTTAATACCAGTTTTTTCGAACGGCCCGGAAAAGCCGCGCCCCGTCCTCTACAGAGAGCCCCGGTAGGCTCCAAGGAAGTGAAAGTCGCGGGTCTTTGCCCTGAGGGCTTCGATTACCTCGTCAAACACAGTTCCCGTTCCGGGTATGCTCACGTCCGCGTAGAAAAGGTACTCCCATGGCTTGCCCTGTATGGGCCGGGATTCCAGCTTGGAAAGATTTATCCCCCGTTCGGCCATGATTTTAAGGCACGCGAAAAGGCTCCCCGGTTCATCGGGAACCGAAAAGACGATGCTCGCCTTGTTGGGCGGATCGGAACCGAGGCTTGGCGGAACCATCCCCTGCCCCGCGGCGGGCCCGCCGTCCCGTTCGCGGCGGCGGGTAATGATGAGGAAGCGGGTGTAATTGAGGGGATTGGTCTCTATTCCCTCCCGGAGCACCTTGAGCCCGTGGGCCCGCGCCGCCGCTTCACCGGCGATGGCGGCGGCATGGACGTTCCCTTCGCGGGAAACGGAGGCCACGGCGGTCGCGGTGGTAGTGCTTGGTTCAAGGACCCACGAGGGATGTTTGTCAAGAAATTCCCTGCATTGGGCAAATCCCTGGGGGTGGCTGCGCACCACGCGGATTGAATCAATGTCCGCCTTTTCGCAGGCGATAAGGCAGTGAACAATGCGGAGCTTTATTTCCCCGGCTATGGCAATATCCGGATAACGGAGAAAAAGATCGTAGTTTTCGTGGACGGAACCGGCAAGGCTGTTCTCCACGGGGACAACACCGGCGGCGGCGCTTCCGTCAAGCACCGCGTCAAAAACGCCGGTAAAGGAAGCGGCCTGAAGCCGTTCGGCTTCCTCGCCAAAGGCCCGCATCAGGGCCTGTTCCGCATAAGCGCCGTTTTCGCCGCAAAAGGCGACAGGCAGTTCCGAAGAAACGCCGGACCGTTCCGCCCGTGCCGGTCCTGTTCCAGGGCTCCCTCCGCCCGCCTCTCCGCCGTCTGTCCTTATGACGGCCGTTCCGCCCGGAGGGGCCTTTCCGTGGTGGGGCTGCGGGGTCCGCAGAAGTTCCTTGCCCACGACGGGGGCAAGGGCCTCTATGTCCCGCATGAGTTTTTCAAACTGCTGGGGGTACAGCGACTGGGGGCCGTCGGAAAGGGCCTCATCGGGCCGGGGGTGAACTTCCACGGTAAGGCCGTCCGCGCCCGCAGCGATGGCGGCAAGGGCCGCCTGGCTCACCTTGTCCCGTATGCCCACCGCGTGGCTGGGATCGACGATCACAGGCAGATGGGAAAGGCTCTTGACCACGGGAATGGCGGAAATATCCAGCGTATTACGGGTATAGGTTTCAAAAGTCCTGATCCCCCGTTCACAGAGAACCACATCGGAGGTTCCCGAGGCAAGCAGGTATTCGGCGGAAAGGAGCCATTCTTCCATGGTCGCCGAAGGCCCCCTTTTGAGCAGCACCGGTTTTCCCAGGGAGCCCACTTTTTTTAGAAGCTCGAAATTCTGCATGTTCCTGGCGCCTATCTGGAACATGTCGGTAAGTTCCTTCATCTGAACGGCCAGTTCCGGGGAGACAACCTCGGTGACGATGGGCATGCCGCACGCCTCCCCGGCCAGCTTCATGTATTCAAGCCCCTGTAACCCAAGCCCCTGAAAAGCATAGGGACTGGTCCTTGGTTTATAAGCGCCGCCCCGCAGCATTACCGCCCCGGATTCCCGCACCCGCATGGCGGTTTCCAGGATCTGTTCCCGGCTTTCCACCGCGCAGGGGCCGGCGATAACGGTTATTCTGGAGCCGCCTATTTTTACGGCGGAACGAAACGCCGCGCCGGCGTCCCCGCCAAAGGGGGAAGCCGGAACGGCGACAATGGTATCTTCATGGTGAACTTCACGGGACGCAAGCTCATAGGGCCTGGATGTCGCCGCGACCCGCTCGACGCCGGGGAGCAGGCCCAGTTCACGCATATCAACCGTTCCCTTTCCCGACGCGCCAAGGACGGCGTCGTCGCCCAGGGACTGTTCCCGCACGGTAAAGCCATGATCCCGCAGATACACACCGACCAGTTCCCTGTCATGGGCGCTGACCGACTTTGATAAGACCACAATCATACAGTCATGGTATACCGGAGGAAGAAGACTTTTCTAGCCTATAAAAGCCTCTGTCGGAAGGATCTGCATTTCATGCCAAAACGCGCTGCGGCGCGCCGGCCGGTTCAGCCTGATGGAATTTTCCGCCTGAAAACTTAATACGTGAATAAAGGTGGCGTATTTTTTGTCTACATGGGCAATATGGGTAAGTATATTATCCATAAGGTAATGAGTGGCGGCGGCGGGGGAAAAAAACTTGTCTTCCTCTGTCCGCTTCGCCAATTCCAGGAGTTCTCCTACAAATTTTTCATGCTGTTTCGCGTGAACGGCCAAATCGGGGTAATTGATTTTTTCCATGAATCGTTCCTCTTCTCCAAAATGGTATTTCACATACTGCACCAGACGGAAAATATTCCGCCTGAAAAAACTTCTTGTTTCCTCGTTGTCCGCTCCCTCGGGAAAAACCTCGCCTATCATCCTGACAAGTTCCCGGTGCTGATCGTCCAGTTGTTCGACGCCGGTAAGATACCGGTCATCCCATTCTGTTCCGTTCTTTTTTTCCATGATAAACTCCTGCCTCTGTGGGTACTTTCAATGTATAAAAACAGGATGGAATAAGATATTGGTTTTTTTTGATTTTTGCGATTATTTTTCAACTGCGGCGGCGCGGGACAGCCTGTCGTTGACAGCCTCCCCCAGACCCCCGCCGGGGGCGCGTTCCGCGTAGATGCGCGTACAGCCTGAACGATCAAATTCATGAAGCATGTCGAAAAGATTCGCGGCCGCCTCGGCAATGTCGCCCGTTTCGGAAAGCGTCCGCACCGGCAAAGGCCGCAAAGAAGCCGGAGTCATCGCATGCCGGGCCAGCCATTTTTCCCGTGAAGATCCGCTAAAGAAAAGCAGGGCCGAACCGTCCGCGGGAAACTCTTCGGAAGAGGGACAGAGCACAAGAGGCGCGGAGGGGGCGTAGTGGCTTTTCAGCATTCCCGGGGAAGAAGGCGCCGCCTGAAAAGGCCCGTCCGCAAGGGGGCCTATGGCCGCCTCAATGGCCTCCCGCGCAAGGCCGCCCGGCCTTAAAACGCGGGGGGCGCAGAGGTCCAGCACGGTGGATTCCACCCCAAAACCCGTCTTTCCGCCGTCAAGGACAAGATCGGCCTTGTCTCCAAGCTGTTCGGCGACATGCTCGGCCCTTACAGGACTAAGGCGGCCGAAACGGTTGGCGCTGGGGGCGGCGAGCGCCCCGGCGCGGCGTATCAATTCCCGCGCCGCGGGATGCGACGGAATGCGCACCGCCACGGAAGGGAGCCCCGAGCTGGCAAGGCCGGGCAGGCGGGAACGTCTGGGAAGAACAAGGGTAAGGGGGCCGGGCCAGAACCGCGCCGAAAGGATCGTGAGCCTTTCCCGCGCCAAAGGCGGCAGGGCGTCCGTATCGGCCGCCTCCTCGAGCCCTTCCATGTCCGCCACATGCACGATGAGCGGATCAAAGAAGGGCCGCTCCTTGGCGGCGAATATCTTCGCAAGGGCAAGGGGATTAAACGCGTCCCCGCCCAGCCCGTATACCGTCTCGGTGGGAAAAGCCACAAGGCCGCCCGATTTCAGAATGGCCGCGGCCCTGTCAAGGGACGCTCCGGTAATTTCTACTATCATGGATTTCTTCAGCTTACCTTCCGGCGAAAAACACGCTATATCCAGTGGCGTCGCCTGAAATATATCAACATCCCAAGGGCAACGATCACCATGATTCCCCATACAATGGGATACGCCAGCGGCTCCTCCAGTTCCGGCATGTGGAAGTTCATACCGTAGACGCCGACGATGAAGGTCAGGGGAATGAAGATTGTGGAAATAATCGTAAGAACCTTCATGATCTTGTTCATGCGGTTGGAAACGGCCGAAAGGTTCACCTCCACAACGCCGGTAATCAGTTCCCGGTATGTCTCCAGCGTTTCCGCCGCCCGCATAAGGTGATCGTAGAGATCCTTGAGGAAAGGCTCAAGCTCCCCGCTTACGCGGGAAGAGTCAAGATGCATAAGGAGGGAAAGGCTTTCCCTTAAGGGCCAGATGACACGGCGAAGGCGGAGCAGCACCCGTTTGAGCTTCTGAACGTCCCGTATAAAAGCGCCGTCCTGTTCGTCCGCCGCCCTGTCTTCAAATTCTTCCAGAGCCGCGCCAAGGGAATCGAGGACCACGAAGTACTCGTCCACCACCGCGTCGATCAGGGCGTAGGCCAGATAATCTGCGCCCATGCGGTTTATCCTGCCGCTGTTGTTAAGAATGCGCTTCCGTATGCCGTCGAAATAGCCGCCCGGCTTTTCCTGAAAGGTCAGCACCGTATCGTCGGTAATGACAAAACTGACCTGCTCAAAGCCAAGCTCTTCAAAGCCGGACTCTTCAAAATTGAACGGCTCAATTCCGGGCCGTTCAGGATCGGGATGCCTGGGATCGGAATGCCTGGAATCAGGATGTTTGGGATCAGGGGGAAGGGGGCCCGGCGGCCCGGCTAAAGGGGACCCTTTCCGCCGACGCACCGCCTTGAGGGTAATGAAAAGGTAGTTGTCGAATTCTTCCACCTTGGGCCGCTGCCCGGCGTCCAGAATGTCTTCCACCGTAAGGGAATGGATCTTGAACTCCTCCGCCAAAGCGTTGATGCCGTCATGATCGTCAAAACCCCCGGTATGTATCCAGGTGATCCCCGCGGAATTGCGCCAGGCAAGGGCGTCTTTTACGGAAGAAACGGTCTTGATCCAGGCGCCCAGCGGGTCATAGCCCATAATGGATATTTCCATGTGTCTCCCCGTCATGTTCCCGGTTTCCCGGTTTTCCCCGCGTACGCCTCATACTGGCTGGTGAATTTCCGCAGTTTAAGGGTAACTTTTGCCAGATGTTTTTTCATCTCCTCTATCTGGGCCTCCACGTTTTTTTTATGCTCGCGCAGAAGCTCACAGCGGCTTTTCAGGGTGATGTCCCCCTCAAGGCTGAGTTCCACAAAACTCCGTATCTGCTTGATGGACATGCCGGTATTTTTGAGGCAGCAGATAAGGCCCAGCCATTCAAGGTCGTTTTCCGAATAGCGCCGGGTCCCGTTCCGGCTCCGCTCCACGCCGGGAAGCAGCCCCTCGTTTTCATAATAACGGAGCACGTGGGGAGGAAGGGAGGTTTTTTCCGAAATCTGTTTAATGGTAAAAGTCACGGCATCCCCTTGAGATGGTTCCAAAACTGGCATTTGGAACTGCCTCCCTTGTCTTAATGTTTACGTTTACGTTAACGTTTATTATAATGTCCATATCGTGTAGTTACAATACACGAATCCTTGCAATACGCCACAGGAAAGAACATGCAGGCTGAAGAACTTCTGCGTCTTGAGGGAATAACCAAGCGTTTTGGGACCGCGGAAGTTCTGCGGGGACTTGACCTTACGGTACTGAAGGGGGAATTTATCACCCTGCTCGGCCCGTCGGGCTGCGGCAAAACCACCACCCTCCGCATCATCGCGGGCCTTGAAGAGCCGGACGGGGGGCGGGTGCTCCTTGACGGGCGGGATGTAACCGGCCTTGCCCCGCACAGGCGGGACGTGAGGATGGTTTTTCAGAATTACGCCCTCTTTCCCCACATGAGTGTAGAACAGAACATTGGCTACAGCCTGAAACTGAAAAAAAGGCCCAGGGCCGAAATACGGCAGACCGTCGCCGGGGCGCTGGATCTGGTCCAGCTTTCAGGCTATGAAAAGCGGCGGCCCCAGGAACTTTCGGGCGGGCAGCGCCAGCGGGTAGCGCTGGCAAGGGCGGTAGTCAGCCGTCCCAGTGTCCTCCTTCTGGACGAGCCGCTGGGGGCCCTTGACCTTCAGCTCCGCCGCCGCATGCAGACGGAACTCAAGGGGCTGCAACAGCGGCTGGGGATCACCTTCATCTACATTACCCACGATCAGGAAGAGGCCCTTACCATGTCGGACCGTATCGCGGTGATGCGCGACGGCCGCTTTGAGCAGACGGGCTCCGCGGCGTTTGTATACGAGCGCCCGGCAACCAGTTATGTCGCCCGTTTTGTCGGGGGGGCCAATGTCCTTGCCGCCGTTGTTTCGTCGGAACCGGGAACCGCCGCCGGGGAGCGTTCCCGAGGCGGCGGGGGAACCTTCCACTTTGAACATCCGGCCGGCCGGGGCCGCGCGTCCCGGGACCCCGCCTCGGGGGCCCCGCCTCAAGGCCGTGTAACTGTTGCGATACGCGGTGAATACCTGGACCTGTCCCCGGCAGGCGGAACGGCGCGGGGCGGCGGGGAGGAGGACGGCCTTGCGGGGGTGATCCTGGGGAGGAGTTTTGCCGGGGGACAGCTCCGCGTTACGGTAAGGCTTGACGGCTCCGGCGAAGAGATATGCGCGAACAGGCTGGGCTTTGACTTTTCCCTTAAAGACGGGGAAAGGGTGCGCGTTACATGGAAGGCGGAACACGCGGTTCTGGTGGACGGGGAACACGAGGCCGGGACTGCCGTAACGGCAGGGCACAAAAAGGCGGAGGCCGGAATATGAAAAAAACGGCGGGCAAAAGGCGGGCCTTTCCCCTTTCCCTTCTGCCCATGTACTTCTTTACCCTGGTCTTTGTCTTCTTTCCCCTGATCTACATGCTGTTCCTGAGCTTTATGCGCCGCGAAGGGGCTTGGGGAATAGCCGCCGTATTCAGCCTTCGCAACTACCGCCGTATTCTGGAACCGGTCTACATGAGGACCTTTCTGCAGTCGGTCCGGCTTGCCCTTCTTTGCACGTTCCTTGTAATCCTTGCGGGATACCCCGCGGGGCTCTTTATGGCCCGCCTTAACCGGCGCTGGCGGCTCTGGGTAATGCTCCTTTTGATTATCCCCTTCTGGACCAGTTCCCTTCTCCGGCTCTACGGGTGGATGATCTTTTTCCGGGCCAACGGGCCGCTTGACATGTTCCTCATGGGCATCGGAGTCCTTAGGGAACCCCTGCGTCTCCTGTATTCTTACCCCGCGGTCGTCGCCGGCATGGTGTACGCGCTTCTGCCCTTCATGATCTTTCCGGTGTATTCAAGCGCCGAAAAACTCGACCGCGAACTTATTGAGGCGGCCCGCACCATGGGCGCGCCGCCCTTCAGGGCCTTCCTTTCGGTAAGCCTTCCCCTTACCATGCCGGGGCTTTTTTCCGGGGTAATCCTTACCTTTATTCCTTCCATGGGCCTCTTCTTTATCGCCGACATACTGGGGGGCAACAAGGTGGTCCTTGTGGGAAACCTGATACAGGAACAGCTGCTCAAGGATCACGACTGGCCCTTTGCCGCGGCCCTGAGCGTCGTGCTGATGCTGTTAACCAGCCTTTTCCTGTACCTTTACAGGATCATGAGCCGGACGCTTGGAAGCGGCGGAAAAGAGCTTGAAGGGCTGGTATGATGAAAAAACGGAGGGACGCCGCACAGAAGATATACATCACGGTTATCATTTCCCTTATGTACGTGCCCATAGTATTGATGATTGTCTATTCCTTTAACCGGAGCCGCCTCAACTCCGTATGGGACGGGTTTACCCTTGCATGGTACGGGGAACTGTTCCGGGACCGGGCCATGTTTACCGCTCTTGGAAACAGCGTGATCCTTGCCCTGCTTTCAAGCCTTGCCGCGGCGTTTATCGGCACGCTCGGGGCGGCGGGCGCGGTCCGGGGCGGCGCGGGGAGGAGGCCGCCCGGAGCGGGGACCATGGAATACCTCGCGGTCCTTCCCATCATGACTCCGGAGATCATCCTGGGCATGGTGCTGCTCGCCTTCTTTTCCCTTCTGGGCCTTCCTTTCGGCATGACCACGCTCGTAATCGCCCATACGAGTTTCTGCATACCCTATGTCTATTTAATCGTGAAAGCCAGGCTGGCCGGCCTTGACAAAAGCTGCGTGGAAGCGGCCAGAAACCTCGGCGCTACCGAAGCGGGGGCCTTTTGGGACATCCTCTTTCCCCTCATGCTCCCCGCCGTCATTTCGGGCATGCTCCTTTCCTTTGCCATGAGCTTTGACGACGTGATCATCAGCGTCTTTGTAACCGGCGTTAACACCAACACCCTGCCTGTGCGTATCTATTCCCAAATTAAAACCGGCGTCACCCCCAAAACCAACGCGCTCTGCACGCTGCTTTTCGCCTTTACCGTGCTGCTCTGCCTCCTTTCCGCGTGGTTTTCGCGGCCGGGAGACGGGGAAACATGAGCGGAAAAAGACGGCGGAAGTTGTTCAATAATTTGGTTGTTGAACAATTCTAATACATTCAAGGAGATTTCATGTGCCTGAAAACAGCCCTTCCCCGCGCGGTAAAAACCGCGGCTTTCGTTCTCTTCTTTTTGTTTTTCTTGCGGGCCTCGCCGCGGGCGCTCTGGCCGCAGGAGCAGCCGGATATGCGGCCCATCTTCGACAATCTGGACGCATTGGAGAACTTGATAGGCGATACGCTGAGCAGCAGCGAATCGCTCTTGAAACAATTGGAGGACTTGAGGGAGAACTTGAACGAACAAGAACGGCTCTTGAGCGGGAAAGAGAACTCGCTGGCAGCGCAAGAAAACTTGCTGAGGGAGCTGCGCGCGCAGCTTCACGGAATGTCGGAAACCTACGCGACGCAGTCGGCCTTATCCGCGAAATACGAACGCAGCTCAAGATTCTGGAAGACTTTTACGTTCGCCGCCCTTCCGGCGGCGGCGCTGATTAGCGGCGGCGTAACGGCCTGGCTTATGTCGCGG
>JAISEB010000316.1 GCA_031264395.1 Treponema sp.
CGTTTGTGGCCCGTGAAGGGGAACATGCCCACGGGGACGGGAATGCCGACGTTGATTCCCACCATGCCGCCGTCCGTGCGCCGGGCAAATTCACGCGCGTAATAACCGCTTTGGGTAAAGATGACGGAACCGTTCGCGAAGGGATTCGCGTTCATGATTTCAAGTCCTTCCTCGAAATTCTTTACCCGCTTTACGCAGAGCACGGGGCCGAATATTTCCCTTTCGCCGCAGGTCATGCCGCCTGTAACATGATCGAGGATCGTGGGGCCTATGTAAAAACCGTTTTCATAACCGGGCACCTTGACGTTCCGCCCGTCAAGGACCAGCCTGGCCCCTTCGTCAATTCCCGTCTGTATCCAGTCTTCCACAAATTTCTTGTGGGCGGCGTTTACCACCGGTCCCATCACCGTGGTTTTTTCATACGCGGGACCGACCCGTATGTTTTTGGCCTTTTCAACTATAGCGGCGACAAGCCTGTCGGCAATGCTCTCCTGTACGGCGATTACAGGCAGGGCCATACAGCGCTCCCCGGCGCAGCCGAAAGCGGCGTTGACTATACCGGCGGCGGTCCTTTCAACGGGGGCGTCCTCAAGAACAAGGGCGTGATTCTTGGCTTCGCAGAGCGCCTGTACGCGCTTCCCGTTTCCGGCGGCGGTCCGGTACACATGAAGCCCCACGGAGGTCGAGCCGACAAAACTTACGCCCTTTATGTCGGGGTGTTCCAGAAGCAGCTCCGCCTCGTTCCTGGAGCAGGTAACGATGTTGACAACCCCGTCCGGGAGCCCCGCCTCCCTGTACAATTCGGCGATGCGCAGGCATGACTGGGGGGTAAAGGTGGCGGCTTTAATCACTATCGTGTTTCCGCAGGCTATGCAGATGGGCGTCATCCAGCCCATGGGGATCATCGCGGGAAAATTAAAGGGAACGATGCCGGCAAAAACTCCCAGCGGTTCGCGGTACAGGACGGAGTCAAAGCCGCTTGACGCGTCGGCGAGGCTTTCTCCCATCATGAGCGAAGGCGCGGATATCGCCTGCTCGGTACCTTCCTTTGCCTTAAGGACGTCTCCTTCCGCTTCCTCCCAGGCCTTCCCGTTTTCAAGGGCGACAAGGCGGGTAAGCTCCTCCATGTGCAGCACGACAAGATCGCGCAGTTTGTAGAGCACCTGAACGCGCTTCAAAACGGGCGTGGCGCTCCAGGAGGGAAAGGCAGCCTTTGCCGAGGCAACCGCCTTCTCTACTTCCTCCTTAGTGCAGCAGGGAACCCTGGCTATTATTTCCCCGGTGCTGGGATCATAGGCGTCCGTATATTTCCGCGTCCGCGATTCCACAAACTGCCCGTTGATAAAAGGCATTACCTTCTTTGGCTCACTCATCGTCTTCTCCTTCATCTTCTTTGATCCGCGTTGACAGGTTCATTCGCCCCTGACGTCGGGGTCCGTTATCATGATGTCCCGTATCACCGACACAAGTTCCCCGTAACTTTCCAGAAAGGCGCGCAGGGTCCTCCGCGTAGCGCCGTAACGCTCAAATTCCCCGCTCTCCATTCCCCGCTCGTCAAAGGCGCGGCGGAAATCGGGAAATTTGCTTTCAAGTTCGGAAACGATCTGCGGATCGACAGGATCGTCAATGCGGTTCTTTACCTCCACGCCGGAAGCGTTAAATTTCCGCTGCCACTCGTAGGGAATCGTCATGGACATTTCTCCGCCTATAAACTGGGACCAGTGAAAATGATTGCGGTACGCGGCGTTGAGAATCCGCGTCCTGTATCCCCGTTCCCTGTAGATCCGGTAGGCCTTCTTTGCCACGGCAACCCCCGCCCATTCCAGGTATCCCGGATCGGTGACGATCTCTTTTTTGGCGGCGGTGACCTTGAGCCAGTCGTCAAGGCGCCCGACCATAATCGTGCAGACAGGGCTCATGGACGAAACGTCCTTTCCTTCCTTTTTACGCCTGTCCATTCCCTTCTCCACAGCCAGGGCGACGGCGACGGCCTGGGGAACGGTAAACGACACCGTCGCGTTTATGCTTACCCCCTGGTACGAAAGCTCCTCCATGGCTTCGATGCCCGCTTTGGTTGCGGGAAGCTTGATGTTGTTATTGGGATAAAGCGTGTTGAAGTAAAGCGCCTGTTCATAAAGCGCCTTTGCGTCGCGGTAGTATTTAGGATTGGTCTGTATTGAAAGCCGCCCGTTGCGCCCCCCGTTTTTGTCGAAAACGGGCCGCAGCAGTTTCGCCGCGTTTACGGTGATCTCTTCCATTATTTTCCACGCGATGTCATCCTCCGAGGCGGCCGGATTCTTTTCGATAAATTCGGCTATTTTCGGCTTCCATGTTTCAAATTCCTTTTTTAACACCTGTCCCGCTATCGTGGGATTGCTTGTCCCGCCCGTCGCGCCGTATTCAATTGCCGACGACAATTCCGCCTGCGAACATGAATCGTTCCAGAATTCCGTGGGGCTTGTTATTGTCATCTCGTAGAGAGGACCCTTTCCCGCGCTGCTCATGATAAAACCTCCCGTATCAGGCGGCCTACAAACCGGCCTTTTCCCTGATATAGTTCCGCGCCTTTAAGGCGTATTCAAACGGGTTGGCTTTGGCCGGATCCTGTTCGGCTTCCACTACCCACCAGCCTGAATAACGCGCCTTTTTAAGCGCCCCGAAAACCGGCGTAAAATCAAGACTGCCGTCGCCGGGAACGGTAAACACGCCTTCCTTTACCGCCCTGAGGAAAGACCACTTCTCCTTTACCGCCTTCCTGTGAACGGCCGCCCGCATGTCCTTGAGGTGAACGTGGCCTATGCGGCCCATCCACCTTTCAAGCACATCCAGATGATCTTCCCCCGAAAAGAGAAGATGCCCCGTATCGTAGAGGAGGCCGACATATTCAGGATCGGTATTTGTCATGAGCCTTTCTATGTCGGAAGCGGTCTGGACGCCCGTTCCCATGTGGTGGTGGTAGACAAGCTTCATCCCTTTTTCGGCGGCCCGTTTTCCCAGCCCGTCAAGGCCGGCGCAGAGTTTTTCCCATTCCCCGTCCTGAAACACAGGCCGCCCGTCAAGGACAGGCTTGTCCTCCCCCTGAATGGATCGGCCCTGCTCGGAAACGCCTATGATTCCCGCCCCCATGGCGGAAAGAAAGTTGCGGTGCTTGATAAACGCCGCCTCCACTTCCCTGTAAGGCTTAACGGTCAAAAAAGAACTGAACCAGGCATTGCAGATAACAAGGCCCCGCAGGGACAGCGCCCTCTTGAGGATCTTCGGATCTTTGGGATACTTGTTTCCCACCTCGCTTCCCTCAAAGCCCGCGAGGGCCATTTCGCTGACGCACTGCTCAAAGGGAATTTCCCCTCCCAGTTCGGGAAGATCGTCGTTGGTCCATCCTATGGGGGCAATGGCAAGCCTGACGCTTCCCGCCTTCCCCGTTTTTTTCTTTGCCATGTTTCCCCCGCTTTCCTAGAATTGCCGCGCCTTCGCGGCTTCAAGCGCCATGTCCCGCGCCGCCTTTTCAACCTCGGGATTCGCCGACACCTCCGCGGTGCCGACCCGCCACCAGCTTTCATAACCGTGCGTCATGGTTTTCGCGGCGGTCTTTACGTCGATGACGACAGGCCCCTTCGCGGCAAGCGCCTTCTTTACCGCCTCCGCCAGTTCCTCCGGCGTGCGCGCGCAGAGGCCAAGCGCCCCCCAGCTTTCGCCGTTTTTGGCGTAATCGACCCGCACGGGATCTCCCTCAAGGAGGCCCGTCTTTTCATCCCTCTTTCTCCATTCGTTGCCGAAATGACCAATGCCCTGGCTGTGCTGGAGGTTGTCTATACAGTGAAAGCCGGAATTGTCAAGAACTATAACTATTATTTTTATACCTTCCTGAACCGCCGTTAGAAGTTCGGTGTGGAGCATGGTGTAGGCCCCGTCCCCCACAATGGCGATAACTTCCTTTTCGGGAAAGGCGATTTTGACTCCCAGAGCCGCGGCCACTTCGTAGCCCATGCAGGAAAAGGCGTATTCCATGTGATAGGTCCCCGGCGTCCTCACGCGCCAGACGCGCTGCATGTCGCTGGGCACGGAGCCCGAACCCGACACGACGACCGCGTCCTTCGGGAGCAGCTTCTCGTTGAGATCCCCAAGGACCCTCACCTGTGAAAGGAGGCTCCCACCGGGCCCCGGGGGAACATCCGCGCTGTAAAGCGAATCCACCTCGGCCTTCCATTCGTCCCTGACTTCCCCGACGCGCGCGCCCCACGACGAGCGGTACCCTGAAAGAAGCGGGATTAACGCTTCAAGCGTCAGTTTTACATCGGCGGTCAGGGGCTCCCCGTTCATCTTGTACGCGTCAAAGGGAGACACGTTGATCCCCAGGATGCGGCATTCGGGGTTTTGAAAGAGCCATTTTGAACAGGTGGTAAAATCCCCGAGCCGCGTTCCTGCGGCGATAACAAGATCCGCCTCCCTGGCGGCGCGGTTGGCCGCGAGAGAACCGGTGGAACCTATTCCCGACAGGTTAAAGGGATTGTCCCAGAACACCGTTCCCTTTCCTCCCTGCGTTTCGGCGAAGGGAACATGAAAGGCGGCGCAGAATTTTTCCAGGGCGTCCCCCGCGCCGGAATACCGCACGCCGCCGCCCAAGATAACAAGGGGCTTCTTCGCCGCCCTTATCATCGCGGCGGCCCTTTCAAGCTGGCCTTTGGAAGGAACGCGCCTTTCAATGTGGTGAACCCGCTTGGCAAGAAATTCTTCCGGGTAATCATACGCCTCGCCCTGAACGTCTTGCGGAAGGGAGACCGTTACCGCGCCTGTCTCCGAAGGATCGGAGAGAACCCGGAACGCGTTGATGAAAGAGGTCATGAGCTGTTCGGGCCGCTGGACCCTGTCCCAGTAACGGCTGACCGCCCTGAACGCGTCGCTTGCGGTATTGGTATAATCGGAGGGAATCTCTATCTGCTGCAGCACAGGATCGGGCTGGCGGGAGGCAAAAACATCGGAGGGAAGAAAAAGCACGGGTATGTGATTGGCCGTGGCCGTCCCCGCGGCGGTAACCATGTTGAGCGCGCCGGGGCCTATGGAACTGCACACCGCCATTATTTTTTTCCGGTTGTTCTGTTTGGCAAAACCCATGGCGGCGTGCCCGGCGCCCTGCTCGTTTTTCGCCTGATAAAACCTGAGGGAATCCTTTCCGCCGGCAAGCGCCTCCCCGAAACCGACCACCACCCCGTGCCCGAAGATCCCGAAAACACCGTGAACGAATTTGATTTCTTCGCCGTCCGACTCGACATACTGATTGTCCAGAAACCGCAGCGCCGCCTGGCCTGTGGTCAGCCTTATTTTCTTTCCCATGATTCCCCCTTACTTTCCGGGCCGCCAGATCGCTTCTTCCGGCCCCATGACCCACTTGTGTTCTTCGACAAAAAAGGGAGTGCCTGTTTCCGGCCCGTAATGGGCGCCTTCGATATGGCGGATAATCCACAGATACCACATCGCGTAGCCGGGGGCGGTTACCTGTGGATGAACCTCGCCTTCGCGGATAAGAATGGTGTCCCTGTCGTGTATGATGTAGGGGACATCCCCAATGGCGGTAAGGCCGAAACCGCCCCGGGGAAGAAAACGGTAATGGTAGATTTCCGGCTGGGGATGGTGATGCGGCGGGTAACTTGACCATCTGCCGGGAAGGCCTATGACTTCCCCAATGACAAGGTTCGATTCACGGCGGCTGGTGTCGTCGAATATGGTCCTGACAACACGGGTGGACGTTTCCAGCATGGTCCCTTCCCCCCGGAATTCGTTCCGGCATTCATCGGGGGTAAAAAGCCGGGGAAGGAAAGGCTTCGCGTTATCCGTGGCGGCGTAAAAAAATTCCGCCCCCGCGTCTCCGGCCTCAATCCGTACCCGGCACGCGGGAGGCGCCGAAAGGCAGAAGGGGGAAGAATCAAAAAGATCCGCCCTCGCAATTTCCGCGCGTTCATACACGCCGGCCCCGCCCGGCGCGCCTTTCTTTTCCCAGTGAATAACCGCGCTTCCCGTGCCCAAAAGAAACACCCGCTCGTCGGTTTGGGAATCGCTTTCCCAGTTTCCGCCGGGGGCAAGAACAAGCACGCCGAAATCCATGAGCATGTCCGCCGTTGCCCCGCTCCGGGGGGAAAGGGGTGTGTACCCCCTGTTAAAGGGCGGCCTGTGGCTTATCTTCATACATATGCTCCTGGTTCTACATGATCTCGGCAAGTTTTACCGGGCGGTTTTCCATAAGGGATTTTCCGGCGGCCATGGCGATGTACACCGCCTCGAGCCCGTCTTTCCCGCCAACCGGCACTGCGGTACCGTTTCTTACGGCGTCAACAAAATCCCGGACCTCGGCGGCAAAGGCGGCGTTGTACCGTTCCAGAAAAAACCAGGTGGGCTTTTCACAGACAACCCCGTCGGCGGTACTCGTTACCGAAGTGTCCGCCAGATCGTTTTCCACCCTTACGCATCCCCTGTCGCAGTGGACCTCCGTCCTTTGATCGTACCCGTAACGGGCGGCCCGGCTGTTGTCGATGAT